>JAUWGI010000014.1 GCA_030606505.1 Deltaproteobacteria bacterium | reverse complement strand
ATCAGGCCAGATATCCTCACTGGTTAAAAGCATGGTAAAGCCGAGCTCTTCGGTCATGGTCGCCCACTGCTCGGGGAGAAAGGCGGCGTCCAGCTGCCCCGTCTTGATAGCCAGCACCAGTTTGGGCGGGTTCATGCGCCGGGTATTGTTTAATATTTTTTCTTCATCAAGGTTATAGTTATCTATCGTCCTGTGCATGAGTACGTCGACGGCGCCGCCCTCCCTGACGCAGCCGAGGCGGGTGCCGGGATTTTCCAGGTCCCTGACCGTTTTTATTTTGGCGGGGTCTACCACAAGTCCGTAGCCGTACTTGTGGGTTCCAGCCACTATCTTGATGGGCACGCCGCCGTTGGCGTAGACATTTATCGCCGGCACCAGGCAGACATAGGCAACCTCGATTTCATCCCGGGCTAAAGCCGAAGCCAGCGCCATGCCGGTTACATAGCTCTCGTAGGCGGTGAGCTCCAGTCCTGCCTCTTCAAACCAGCCCTTGTCCTGGCTGATATAGGCGCAGGCGGCGTGATCCATAAACTCCACCGCCATGCCCATAGGTGCTTCATCTGGGGTGGGACAGCCGACAACGGGAATTAGAGCCAGTAGACCTATCAACAGCAGAACCAGCAGTTTTTTCATGCTTTCTCTTTCTAGACCGGGTGGCTATATTGCGCCAGATATAGCGTCGGCTAAAAAAATTAATCCACCTGGGTTAGGAACCGCTCGAATTTAGCCCGTAACCGCTTGTATTGTGCCACCGCCTGGCGCCCCTCATCGGTCAGGCGGGCGTAGCCTCCCCCCGGCCCGCCGGCGACCTTCTCCACCAGTGGCGACGGCGCCAGGCGGTTGGCGGCTTCTACCCAGAGCCAGGCATTGCGGTAGCCCAGCTTCATCGAGCGGGCGGCGGCGGCGATTGAGCCGAACTTGTCAATACGCTCCAGCAGCATCTCCCTGCCGCCTCCCATATAAAGCTCGCCGTCTTTTTCCAGCCATATCCGCCCCCTTACCGAGTAGCCCGGCCGGGGATGGTGGGAGAGGCGGGACGGCTTTTTGACGGTGAACTTGGGTATTTCGGTCATTTCTTTGGCCCTTACTTTGAGCGGCCAGTGTTATATTACAGGCGATATAGACCTTTTGTCAAATAGGTCGTTTTGCGTCCCACCCTCCCGCCCTCAGAGGTTTCACCTCTAAAACTCCCTGATTAGGGGGGTGGGAACATATTTCTCGTTCGGGGGTGGGGGGAAGAGAATTGATGAAAGGCTGGGCCTTTAAAATTCCTTTTTATGGGGGTGTTTAAGAGGGGGCGAAGCCCCCTCTCCTAAGAAAGAAATTCCCCCTCTCCAAGAGTGGAGAGGGGGACAAAGGGGGTGAGGTTGATAAATAAAAAATAAGGGTGGCGGGTGGGAAAGGATATAAAATGGGGGAGGGGTTAGGTTACTTGTGACTGGTAGTCATCCCTGGTATCAATATCAGAGATAATACTCTCCGAATCTACAGGAACCTCAAGGACATCATCGGGGTGGTTTTTGACTATCTCTCTGCCCCCGATATCACCCTTTAATTCCAGAAGCTCCGCTTTGTATTTAATGTCAAAGATAACGGGGTGGCCTCTTTTACCCCGGTGGGTGGGGACGGCAATGCCTTTATCGTGTTTTTTAAACGCGTCTATCAAATGGTTGATGGTCCGGCTTTCTACCAGAGGCTGGTCGCCCAGAGCCAGCATGACCGCCTGCGATTTGGGGTCAATAATGTTGAGTCCGGCGATTATCGAGGTGCTCATCCCCTGCTTGTAATCGGGGTTAAGCACTATTTTGACTGGACTTCCGGCTATTTTATCGGTTATTTCCTCGGCCCTGTGCCCCACCACCACGATAGTCTCGTCAACTGAAGAGTTTAGCAGGTTATCAATGGCCTGCTCCAGCAGGGTGCTTTTGCCCAGGGGCATCAGTTGCTTGAGTTCGCCCATGCGCTTTGATTCGCCGGCGGCCAGAAGTATTGCTGACAGCATTGGCTGCATTCTATCAGGATGTCTCTTTTTCCCTGCCGCTCTGGGCAAGGCTCTTAAGGATGCTCAAAATGCCGATAATGGCGCGCTGTGTTTCTATTGGCTCTCGTGACAGCATCTTGGCCACGTATGGGTCCAGCCCCTCGTGGCTTTCGGCCCCGATGGGGGTACCTGGGGAGAGATAGCCGGCCAGCATAAACAGCTCATCCTCGTCAAAACCGAGGGGCCTGGCTATCTTGCGCAGAATATTGGCCGAAGGGAAACGCTCACCTCGTTCGATTCTGCCCAGATGTGATGCTGATACGCCAGCCCTGGCGGCGAGCTCCCGCAGGGTCAACGGCACCATAACCCTCTGCCGCTTGATTATGGTGCTCAGGTTAGTTTCAGTAGGTGTATTCATTGCTTAGATTGTGCTTCGCTTGGTGACAAAAGTCAAGCCCCCCTCCCTATCTGCCGCCTGTTTAATCTATTCTCAAAACGGCCGCACCCTGGATTTTGCCCTTTTTCAGCAAAATTAAGGCCTCATTGGCCTCTTCCAGCTTGAATTCCTGGACCTCGGGGATGATGGGAATCTCGGCGGCCAGGGGCAAAAACTCCCGGGCGTCCTGCCGGGTGATGTTAGCCACGCTCTTTATTTCCTTTTCGTACCAGAGGTGGCCCGAGTAATCCAGTTCCAGAAGGGAATCTTTATCTATTTCTTCCTTGCGGATGGCGTTTATGACCAGCCTGCCCCCGTTTTCCAGAGCCCTTAAGGCGGCTACTATCGGTCCCCAGACCGGGGTAAAGTCAATGGCGCAGTCGAGGCTGGCGGGTGGTGTCTCCCCGGTGGCCCCGGTCCAGTCGGCGCCCAGTTTTTTGGCCAGCTCCTGGTGCTCTTTCTGGCCCGGCCGGGTAAAGACAAAGACCCTGCCGCTGGGATATTTATATTTAGCCACTTGGATAACGATGTGGGCCGAGGCCCCGAAACCGAATAGCCCCAGAACCTGCCCGTCTTCCAGGCTGGTTAGCCTTAGCGCCCGGTAGCCAATGGCTCCGGCGCAGAGGAGAGGGGCGGCCTGAGAATCGGTGAAGCGGGCGGGAACGGGATAGGCAAAATCCTCCGGCACCACCGTGTACTGGGCATAGCCGCCATCAGCCTGGCAGCCGGTGCCCTGAAACTCGGGGCAGAGGTTTTCCCGGCCACTCTGGCAGAAGCGGCATTTACCGCAGGCGGAGTGAATCCAGGCGATGCCCACCCTGTCTCCAATGTTGAATCTGGTTGCCCCCGCACCCAGCTTTTCCACCCGGCCCACGATTTCGTGGCCTAAGATTACAGGGAGTTTGGGCTGGAGCCTGCCTTCAATCTCGTCCAGCTCGGTGTGGCAGATCCCGCAGGCGGCCACTTTTACCAGTATTTCCCCCGGTTTGGGCTGTGGGGTTGGCATCTCCACCATTTCCAGGGGCATCTTATCAATGGGGGCGATGTGCTTTAAGATTTGCGCTTTCACGTCGGTCTCTTCTCCACCGCATTATACAGCCTGCAACCCGTCAATGCGAGGGGGCATTGATGCCTTTTTGATGCAAATCTGATGGTTTACTGATGCCGTTTCTAGGCTTTTTTGACTGTCAGGGTGCTATTTTATCAGTAAGTACGAATATGCCCCAAGACGGGCAGGATAGGAGGTGTAAATTGAAAAGGAAAATTCTGGGTATGATAACCATTGTGGCCCTGATTCTGGGGGTAGTGGCAGCGGCACCGGCGGCGGCAATACAGGTGGTTACGGTGATCGTGGACGCTCCGGCGCAAGTATCCCCCGACAGCGACTTTACCGTCAATATCAATATCATCCAGGTGACCGACTTTGACGCTTGCAACTATGACATCACCTTTGACAACACGGTGCTGCGGCTGGATAGCGTCACCCCGGGGCAGATAGATTCGACCACGATACCGATTGACGTCTACAACGAGATCAGCCCGGGGACCTACCGGGTTATTCAGAATGTCCCCGGTATCACGGGAGTAACCGGCACCGGTTCTCTGGCGGTGGTGCATTTCCACGTCATTGGCGCTGAGGGCGACAGCAGCGATATAACCCTCTCCAACGGCGTGATTGCCAGCAGCTATGCTGAGGAGATAGGTGCCAGCTGGATTGGCGACTCGGTGGAGGTGACGGTGTCGCCGGTTGAGGTTAGCCTGGATGCACCCGATGAGGCCGCTCCCGGTAGCGACTTTACCGTTAATGTCAACATCGACGAGGTGACTGACTTCGACGCCGCCAGCTATGATGTCTCATTTGATACCTTGGTGCTGCGGCTGGATGACGTGACCGCAGGGCTGATAGGGGCAACGGCGATACCGGTGGATGTCTATAGCGAGGTTGAGGTGGGGACGTGGCGGGTGGTCCAGAACGTGCCCGGTGTGACCGGCGTGACCGGCTCCGGGTATTTGACGGTGCTGCACTTCCATGTTGTTGGTTCTAATGGCGACAGCAGCGCTCTGAGCCTGTCCAACGGTGTACTGTCCAACAACCTGGCCGAGGAGATAACGGCCACCTGGAGCGGTGATTCGGTGACTATTGCCGATAACACTGCGCCATCGGTAACGATAACGCCATTATCGCCCGACCCCACAGGCAACACCACCCCGACCCTGACCGGCACTGCCAGCGATGAATCCTCCAGTATAAGCTCGGTGGAGTACCGGGTTGATGACGGCATCTGGACGGCGGCCACGGCCAGTGACGGCGCCTTTGACAGCCTTGCTGAGGACTACACCTTTACCACCGCTGCTCTGGCCGATGGTGAGCACACCGTTTATGTCCGGGCTACCGACTCGGTGGCTAATACTACCGCCGAAGTCGACTACGCCAGTGACAGCTTTACCATTCAGCCGGTGACACCGGGAGACGCCAACGGTGATGGCACCGTTAATGTCCTTGACATCACCAGAGTGGAGAGGGTGATAGTCGCCCTTGATCCGGAGACCTCCGGGGCCGATGCCAATCAGGACGGCGTGATTAATGTGCTGGATATTACCCGGATAGAGAGGATGATTGCTGGCCTGGGTTAGTCGTCATCCTCCTCTATCTGCCTTAGCCGAGCATCACTGATGCCGAAGTGGTGGGCTATCTCGTGCTTGACCACCCGCTGGATTTCGGCGCTGATATTGCCGCCGTAGCGGCATTTAGCCTCGATTGACCGCTGGAATATGGTTATCTTATCCGGCGGCACCAGCCCGTAGTGCCAGCCCCGCTCGGTTCGTGGCACCCCCTCGTAGAGGCCGAGCAGTGTTTCGCCATGCTCCAACTCCAGATGGAGTAGCTGGTCGGGGGTGGGGCGGTCCTCCACCACGATATCTATGTTCTCCAGCCTGAGGAGAAACTCCTCGGGCAGGTCATCCACCACTCTGGCCACCAGCCGTTCGAAACTTTCTCTGTCCATAATCCAAACCGGTTTAGCTTCATTATATCATTGTGGTATAATCTCTGGGCAAGTCTTCCGGGTTATATTTTCCGATAGGCCGAAAATGAGTGCCGAGCTAAGCCGCTTAGTCGTTCTTATAAGGGGGGGTGGGGAGGTAGCCAGCGGGGTGGCCCATAAGCTGGCCTGCGCCCGCTTCCGCGTCTGCCTGACCGAAACTGCTGAGCCTCTGGCCGTCAGCCGGGGGGTTGCCTTCTGCGAGGCAATCTATGATGGTGAAAAGGAGGTGGAGGGGATAGTTGCCCGGCGGGTTGAATCGGCGGCTGAGATTCACAAGTTATGGCGGGAAGGCCGCATACCCATCGTCGTTGACCCCAAAAAGTCGGTCAAGAAAATCCTTAAACCTGAGGTGATGGTTGACGCTATAATGGCTAAAAAGAACCTGGGGACAAAGAGTAGCGATGCCCCCCTGGTCATCGGGCTGGGGCCCGGCTTCCGGGCGGGTAAAGATGTCCACCTGGTGGTGGAGACCAACAACAGTGAGAGACTGGGCCGGGTAATCCTCGAGGGGGAGGCCGAGAAAGACACCGGAATCCCCGTCGCCATCGGCGGTCTGACCCATGAGCGGGCGCTCCATGCTCAGCAAGGCGGCCTTTTCCAGACCGATAAGGAGATAGGGGAACCTGTCAGCGCCGGCGAGGTGGTGGCTTCAGTTGCCGGACAGCCGGTCGAGGCGGAGATAGACGGCATAATCCGGGCTCTGCTCAGAAGCGGGACAGCGGTAAAGAAGGGGACGAAGCTGGGCGAGATTGACCCTTCCGGGAATAGAGAGGACTGTTATACCATCCGCCCCAGGGTAAGGGCTATTGCCGGCGGGGTTTTAGAGGCGATAATGATGCGCTACAATGTTTAGGGGTTATAGAGTTTAGAGGTTATAGAGATGGATGATATCTACCAGGAAATAGTCAGGATTAAGGCCGAGGGTGAAGAGGCGGCGCTGGTCACGGTGGTTTCGGCCACCGGCTCCACTCCCCGCGAAGAGGGAGCCAAGATGCTGGTTAAGCTCGACGGCAGCATCATGGGAACAATAGGCGGCGGCAGCCTGGAAGCCCAGGTAATCGAGGAAGCGGTTAAGGTAATCAAGCATGGCAAGCCTAAGCGTCTCCACAGGAGCCTGACCGCCAGTGAGGCCGAGGAGGAGGGGATGGTCTGCGGGGGAGACCTGGAGGTGTTTATCGAGCCTATCCTGACCCCGCCTGCCTTATATATATTCGGTGGCGGCCATATCTCGCTGCCGCTGGCCAAGATGGGCAAGCTCTGCGGCTTCAATATTGCCGTTATTGACGACCGGGCTGATTTCGCCAGCGCCGAGAGGTTCCCCGAAGCCAATGTTATCCTGGCCGAGGACTTCACCAGGTCATTCCCCAAGGTGAAGATAGATAAATCAAGCTATATCGTGATTGTTACCCGGGGTCACCAGCATGACGAGGTGGTGCTGGAGTGGGCGGTGGGTACCCCGGCTAAATATGTCGGCATGATAGGCAGCAAGACCAAAAACGCGACTATATTCTCCCACCTGCGGGACAGGGGGATAACCCGGGAGCAGCTGGACAGGGTCCATGCCCCAATCGGGCTGGAGATAGGGGCGCAGACGCCGGAGGAGATAGCCGTCAGTATCCTGGCGGAGTTAATAAAGGTTAGGCGGTCGTCCTAGCAAGCGTGGTTGTTTAGTCAAGGGGAGAATATGTGGCAAAACTGATAGACAAGCCGACGAAGTGGCTGGCCGTTTTAATTATAGTGATTGCCACCGTTCTTGTTATCACTGGTTGTCCCTCACCTAGCCAACCGCCAGCCGACCAGCCGCTGCTTGATGAGGCGCCGGTTAACCAGCCGCCGGTTATTGACAGCCTGACTTCGGAGTGGCGGCAGGTGAAAAAGGCCATGTCTGTCCCTGTTGAGTGTGCTGCCTCGGACCCGGACGGTGACGGCCTGAGCTATGCCTGGTCGGTTGATGGCGGCGATATCACCGGTGATGGGGCGGTGGGTAACTGGGTTACCCCCGACGATTACGGCACCTACACCATTACCGTTACCGTGAGCGATGGCAGGAGTGGCCAGGATACTGAAAGCCTGGAGATTAGAGTCGCCTGCTGCCTGAAAGAGGTAGACGAGTAACCTTTAGCTTAGAGCAGGGGTTTGCAGAGGATTTCCTTAACCTTGAGGTCGAAAAAGTCCTCGGAGTTGACCGGCCGCAGCACCACCGCCGTATCCGCCCCCCGGCCGGTGCCGCCGATAACGATGATATCCTCGTCGGTGCGCACCAGGCCGGCGTCAGCCGCCATAAGGGTGATTTCACAGACTACCTTCATGCCCTGCCCGAACATACGCAGTGTGTTGGCCACCACCTCCTCAAAGAGGTACATCTTGAACTTCTTGCGCATCGCTCTGCCCAGGCCGGAAAAGGTATGGGTGGCGGTAAGCAAGGGGACGCCGGCGCTTAAGACCTTCTGGCGGTTCTCTTCGCTGAACTCCTGGGTGTTGGGCTCCATCATGCCGGTAAAGTGGCTCACCACCACCACCCTGGCCCCTTTAAAGACCTCCGTCGCCTTGAGGGCGGTATCTCCGGTGGTAGATGCTACCAGTATGGTTTTTATGCCCAGCTCTTCCGCCCTGAGCCTGGCCAGGCGCAGCACTTCATCGGTGTTCCGCTTGCCGGGTTCGGCAAAATAGACTATCTTGGTTTCCATTATTTCTGACTCCTCCCTGTGATCTACCCCCCGGCGACTAGCAACATTATATGGAGCTCGTCACCGTCCCTGACCGCTTTGGCCAGCTCCTCGGGGTAGGAGCTCTCCTGATTGACATAGATATCAATGTAGTTGCGCAGTTTGCCTTTCTTATCGAACAGCCGCGGCTTAATCCCGGGAAACCGATTTACCAGCCCGTCAAGGCACTGGCCGACGGTGTTGCCCTCGACCTCAACCGTTGTCTGGCCATCGGTAAGGCGGTGTAGGCCGGGGCCGAGGTTTATGGTGACACCCATTTCTTACCCCTGGCTCAGCTTTCCGCAGTGCGGGCAATCGGGGTCTTTTTTAATTTTAAATTCGGTAAATTTCATATTTAGCCCGTCGTAGACTAAAAGTCTATTGGTCAGCAGCTGCCCTATCCCCACCAGGTACTTTATCGCCTCGGTGGCCTGGATGCAGCCGATGACTGCCGGGGTAACCCCGATGACCGGGAATTTCTCCTCGGGGATGGCCCCCCGATAGACGCATCTCAGGCAGGCGCTCTTTCCCGGTATGACCGTCATGGCCCGGCCCTCAAAGCCGTAGACCGCACCGTGAAAGAAGGGGATATTCTTCTCTATGGCTACCTTATTAAGTAAGTAGCGGGTGGGCAGGTTGTCCATGGCATCGACGATGAGGTCGAAGCCAGCCACTAGCCGGGAGATATTGGCTTCGGTTATCCTCTCCTCGATGGCCTCTATGGCCACGTCGGGGTTCAGTTGCTTTAGCTTTTCCTTAGCCGAACTAATCTTTTTCTGGCCGATGTCCTCTGGCCAGTGCAGGATCTGCCGGTTCAGGTTGCTCAGTTCCACGCTGTCGTGGTCAACGATGCGGAGTGTGCCCACTCCGGCGGCGGCCAGATAGGTGGCTGACGATGACCCCAGTCCACCGATGCCGGCAACAAAGACCCTGGCCTTTTTAAGCCTCTCCTGCCCTTTAAGCCCGAAGCCTTTAAGCATCATCTGGCGGGCATACTTTTCCTGCTCATCTTGGCTGAGCATTTTGCCAGCTACCCCCTTAAATAAGCTAGCCGCCTCCGATTATCGTGTCTAAAACAACAATTTCGGTCACATCCGGGTCTATCCGGTAGATGACCTCGTTGGTCTTGCCGTTGGCTACCAGTCCCCCCAGCGGGTCACTGTAGGTTTCGTCCAGGATTCTCCTGGCCTCCTCGACGGTCACCTCTTTTTCTTCTCCCGATGAGAAACGGACTTTGATTTTTGGCTCCATAATGGTAAACGACTCCTTCGACTAAAGCAAGCCTTAAGGGTGGATTTTACCTCTTTATCCTCCATTCGTTGGCGTAGAGGTTCATCTTTCTATCGCGGGCAAAGCCGATGAGGGTTACTCCTAGGTCCTGGGCCAGCCTCACCCCGAGGTCGGTGGGGGCGGCCTTGGAGATAAGCAGGGGCACGTTTCTGCTGGCTACCTTAAGCAATATCTCCGATGAGACCCGCCCACTGGTGATTAGCAGACGCCCCGCTGTGGGTATATTGTTCAAGAGACATTCACCGAAGACCTTGTCAATGGCATTATGCCGGCCGATATCTTCGTTGAAGACTAAAATGTTTTTAGCATTACCTAGGGCGGCGCTGTGTACCCCGCCGGTGGCTTTGAATACTTCGGAGCGCTGAACAAAATCATCTATAAGGGCGAAGACCTGGGGGGGTGATATTTCAATATCGGAATCAACTTTTACCTGACCGCGGGCAGGCTGAATGTCCCTTTTCGTTGTCACCCTTACCGTGCCCCCGGACGAGTCAACGTCTATCTTCTTGATATCGTCTTTGCCCTCTATCAGGCCTTCAGAGGCCAGGAAACCGACCGCCAGGTAGTCCAGGTTCCGGGGGGAGCAGAGCCGGGTGGCCACCTCCTGGTTATTCAGGGTGATGGTGACCGTAAACTCCCTGACTACTACATCGGTAGTATTTTCCCTGCCTGTCTCGGTGATGCGCCATATGGGAAACTGCTCTACATTATCTGGCATATTCTGCTCCTTATGTAGTTTCCTACCAGGCACTCCAGCCGCCATCCGTTACATAGGTGGCACCGGTGATGTAGCTGGAGGCATCCGATGCCAGAAAAACCGCCAATCCTTTTAGTTCTTTAGGTTCAGCGAATCTCCTCAAGGGGATTAACTTTAGTACCTT
>JAUWGI010000100.1 GCA_030606505.1 Deltaproteobacteria bacterium | reverse complement strand
CGCAGCTTTAACGGCCCGTAGCCGGCTTTATGCTGGACGGCGTGGCCCACCTCGTGGGCGACGATACCCAGCGCCGCCACCGAGGGCACCCTGGCCACATTGGCCGATAGCCTCAGCACCTTATGGCGGGGGTCGTAGTGGTCGGTCAGCTTGCCCTTGGTCCCCTCAACCTTGACATCGCGCAGGTCGTTGTATTCCAGGAGGGTCCGGGCCGCCTGGGCCCCGGTCAGCCCGCTCATATTGCGCACCCTGGAGTACCGATTATAGGCCGATGATACCCGGGCCTGCGCCCATATCATAAAGATTAGGGGGGGCAACATAAAGAGAAAATAGGTCAAGAAGATGCTCATCTTCACTCCCTAATAAAATTATAGCCTAACCGCCGCTTCAGGGCAAAGGCAGCACCGTCCCCAAAAGATCCCGCTGCCCTCTCAAGAACTCGTCGGCGGACATCGCCTTCTTCCCCTCCATCTGCACCCTGGCGATGACCAGAATCCCGTCGCCGGTGCCGACGCCAAAGCCAGCCTTCGAGTCCAGCGCCACCACCCGCCCCACCCCGGCATTTGCCTCCCCGCCCAGCGGCACCGCCTCGATAATCTTGAGCTGTTTACCCCGCCACCGGGTATAACACCCCGGCCAGGGGTTAAAGGCCCGCACCCGCCGCCAGATATCGATTGCCGGCCGCCGCCAGTCAATCTCGCCCTCCTCCTTGGCGATGGGGCCGCAGTAGGTCGCTTCACTTTCATTCTGGGGCTGGGGGGTAATCTCACCCCGGCTCCAGCCGGCCAGGACCTCACCCAGCAGCTGAGCCCCCAGCCGGGACAGTTTTTCGGTAAGCGAGCCGGTGGTATCCCGGTCTAAAATTGGAATCTGCGCCCGGGCCAGTACCGGGCCGGTATCCAGCCCTTCGTCCATCACCATAATACTGACGCCGCTGAAATCGTCGCCAGCCAGGATAGTCGAGGCCACCGGCGAGGCGCCCCTGAATCTGGGCAGCAGCGAGGGGTGGATATTGAGGCAGCCCAGTCGGGGCAGGGCCAGCACTGATTTAGGCAGAATCTGCCCGAAGGCGGCCACCACGATAGCATCGGGCTTAAAGCCCCCAAGCTGCGCCACCACCCCGGCCGCCTTCAAGCTGTCCGGCTGCACCACCGTCAGCCCCCGGGCTTGGGCGGCCTGTTTCACCGGGGAAGACACCAGACCCCGCCCCCTTCCCGCCGGCCGGTCGGGCTGGGTATAGACCGCCGCCACCTGATATTTACTGGCCAGCAGGTGCTCCAGAGGGGGGACGGCAAACTGGGGACTACCCATGAAAATAATGCGCAATTTAATTCTCCCGGTGCCAGAATTTTAACACCAAAAATTTTTATCAACAAGTTTTTCTTTTTGTATCTATCCCTCCGATATTGGCCAGAAAAACAAGCCGGACAGAGCTAACAAGGCCAGCCAACCTCCCCCAACCCCCCCCACCCAACCCCACAAAGTTTGCCATCCCCCAACCCACCGATTATCCTAATAATCAGTCCAATAACCAACACCAAATAACCAGTCTTCTGACCTTCTTCCCCCGACAGACCGCCCGGGCAGTCTTGACTTTAGTTTACAAAACAACGCTTAAAATCTTCTAGGAGTGAGACAGGGGGAATATATGGAAGCCAGGTCGGCTCAAGAAATCTGGGAAACGGCTCTGGGTGAATTACAACTTCAGGTAACCAAGCCCAACTACCGCACCTGGCTGGAAAAGACCACCGGCTCAAGCTATGAGAACAACCGCTTCGTGGTCGGGGTCCCCAATACCTTTGTCGCCGAGTATCTGGCCCGGAACCAGCGCTCCCTGATTGAAAAGACCCTCATCGGGCTTACCCACCCCGGTATCGAGGTTCATTTCCAGGTAGCCTCAGAGGCGGCCGCCACCGGGCAGACAACCGGCCCCGGCGGCAACGCCAGATATACCTTTGATAACTTCGTGGTCAGACAGAGTAACCGCCTGGCCTACACCGCCGCCCGGAGCGTGGCCGAAAAGCCGGGAGCCAGCTACAATCCGCTCTTCATCTACGGCGGGGTGGGCCTGGGCAAGACCCACCTCATGCAAGCCATCTACCACCTGGCTCAAAAGGAAAACTTCAAGGCGCTCTATGTCAGCGCCGAGCAGTTTACCAACGAGTTCGTCAGCGCCCTCCAGGCCAAAAGCACCGCCGAGTTCCGCCGCAAATACCGCCATGTTGATATGTTGTTGATAGATGACATTCAATTTCTGGTCGGCAAGGAGCAGACCGAGGAGAGCTTCTTCCACACCTTCAACGAGCTGCACAACGCCAACCGCCAGATTGTCCTGGCCAGCGACCGCCCCCCCAAGTCCCTACCCGACATGGGCGACCGCCTCTGCTCCCGCTTCGAGTGGGGGCTGATTGCCGATATCCAACCGCCCAATTTCGAAACCCGCCTGGCCATTTTAAAGGCCAAGGCCGAGCAGCAGGAAATAGAGGTAGCCCTGGACGTGCTCGAGTTCATCGCCCAGCGCATACAGCAAAACATCAGGGAGCTGGAGGGCTCGCTGAACCGGGCGGTGGCCTACGCCAAGCTCTTCGGCGCCATACTCACCCCGGAGCTAGCCGCCCGGGCGATGCAAGATATCACCCCCAGCAGTAATAAAACCGCCTTCGCCCCGGAACTGGTGATGAAGGTGGTCGCCGAGCGCTTCCAGCTGACCCCGGCCGACCTGGTCGGCCGCAAGCGGGACAGGGCCACGGCTTTAGCCCGGCAGGTAGCCATGTACCTGCTCAAAGAGGGCTCCAGCTGCTCGCTGGCCCAGATAGGGCTGGAGTTCGGCAACCGCGACCACGCCACCGTTATCCACGCTTGCCGCAAGATAGCCAGCGACATGGACGGCGACCCCCACCTGCGGCGCCAAGTGCTGGACATTCAAAAAGGGCTCCAGCGCTCACCCAGGACCCGCCGCTAGCAGAACCGGACTTTCCACCCCATCCCACCACCCATAAACAACTAGCTAACAGGGCAAACGTCGCTGGCGGTGCACAACCGCCCCTTTTTGTGGATAACCCAAAACGAACCAGCCTGGGATTTAGCCCCTTTTTCCCCTCACCCCGCCGGCCCGCCTAGCCACCGGATAGTCAAAGGTATTATAATTAGTGCTGTTGATACAGATTAAGGATTTAAGAATAGAATAATCAATAAGTAATAAGCATAACAAAATTGTGGATAAAGCAAAGTAGTCATGTTCGATAGAGCTGAGGTAACGGTTAAGGCGGGTGATGGCGGTAGCGGCGCGATTAGCTTCCGCCACGAGAAGTTTGTGCCCTTCGGCGGCCCCGACGGCGGTGACGGCGGCGATGGCGGTGATGTGGTGGTGGTGGCTGATGAGGCGGTAACCAGCCTGAGGGCATTCCGGCGGAGAAAGAACTTTAGGGCCGACAGGGGTCGGGATGGGGCCGGCAAGAAGAAGCACGGCAAGAGTGGGGCCGACCTG
>JAUWGI010000132.1 GCA_030606505.1 Deltaproteobacteria bacterium | reverse complement strand
TCAACAAAGCTCACTCCAGCCACCGGAGCCTCGACCATTGTCTCAGCCATCTACACTCCTCCTTTTTCTAAATCCCTAGCCTTATACCAAGGCCCCTTCTATCTCAGCCATGAGCTGCTCGGTGGTAAAGTGCCGCCCGATAATAGCACCGCTGGGACAGGCAGCTACGCACACGCCGCAGCCCTTGCAGAGGGCATCATTGATAACAGATACCTTCTTCTCCTCATCGAAGGAGATAGCGTTGTACGGGCAGAGGTCACTGCAGGTCTTACACCCGGAACAAAGCTCCTCAATAACGATGGAGGTGGCCGCTTCAACCTCTATTGAGCCAGCGCTGATGGTGGCCAAGGCCCTGGCTGCCGCCGCTGATGCCTGGGCCACCGTATTGGGAATATCTTTAGGTGACTGGCAGCAGCCAACCACGAAAATGCCATCGTTCATGGTGGCTACCGGGTCGAGCTTGGGATGCTTCTCCAGGAAGAAACCGTCGGCGCTGCGGCTGATAGAAAACATCCGCCCCACCTCCTCGACATCGGCCCTGGGTTCGATAGCGGTGCTCAGCACCACCATATCAACCGGGACACGGCGCTGGCGGCCGACCAGGGTATCCTCACCGATGATGATAAGCTTGCCTTCCTCCTCAGGGCTCTCGGCGATATTGGTTACCTCAGCCGGGCGTCCGCGGACAAATTCCGTCCCCTCATCCAGAACCCGGTTATAGAACTCCTCAAAGGCTTTGCCCACGCACCTGAGGTCGATATAGAACTCAATGACCCGCGTTCCGGGAACGTGCTCCCTTATCAGGTGACTGAGCTTCATCGAGTACATGCAGCATACCTGGGAACAATACTCGTGATATTTCTCATCCCGGCTGCCCACGCAGTGGATAATGCCCACCGTCTTGGGATGGGAGCCGTCCTTAAGCGTCACATCGCCGGAGGTCGGCCCCGAGGCGTTAATCATCCTCTCGAACTCTAATGAAGTGAGCACATTATCCAGGCGCCCGTAACCGTAATGATAGAGCGGCGTCGGGTCAAAAGCGTCATAGCCGGTGGCGACGATGATATTGCCTACATCCACCTCCACCGTCTCATCCTCCATATCCAGAAAGATTGAATTGGCCTGGCAGGCCTTAATACACTCCATGCACTCCGAGCACACCCCGCAGTTCAGGCAGCGCAGGGCTTCCTCGACAGCCGTCTTCTCGTCATAGCCCAGCTCGACCTCGGTAAAGCCTTCCCGCTTATCGGTGTCAAGAGTGGGCATTGCCGGCCGCGCTTTCTTTTCCACTCCCTTCTTGGACACCTCTCCCACCTTTTTGACCGGCTCTGGTCGGCCCTCTTTCAGGTCAACGCCTCTGAGGTGGCGGTCCATAGAGATGGCGGCTTCCTTACCAGCGGCAACAGCGGCGATAACATCGGAGGGACCGGAAACGACATCGCCACCGGCAAAAACACCCTCGATATTGGTCTGCAGGGTTAGCTGGTCAACCTTAAGCGTACCCCAGTCGGTGTACTCCAGCTCTTTGGGGAGGGCGTCCTTATCCACCCCCTGCCCGACGGCCATAATCACGCTATCAACATCCATATCAAATTCGGAGCCCTTAATCGGCACCGGGCGCCGCCGGCCGCTGCCGTCAGGCTCACCCAGTTCCATCTTAATACACTGGATGCCGGTTACCTTGTTATCCTTGGTCAAGACCTTAACCGGCGCCGCCAGGATGTGGAGCTCTATCCCCTCCCGCTCGGCCTCGTCCACCTCGTCACTGTCCGCGGGCATCTCGGCCCGGGAACGCCGGTAGACGATGGCTACCTCTCCAGCCCCTAAACGCCTGGCTACCCGGGCGGCATCTACGGCGGCGTTACCGCCGCCGATAACGGCCACCCGCTGGCCCAGGTCAATCTTCTCTCCCGAGTTCACCTTATTTAGAAAATCAAGGCCATGAAGCACACCCCTGGCGTCCTCATTGGGTATACCCATCTTCTGGTTTACCCAGGCTCCTGTAGCCAGGAATATCACCTCGTAGCCCTGCTCAAAGATATCCTTAAAACTGGTCACCGGGGAATCGGTCTTTATCTCCACCCCCAGCTCCTGGATGTAGCTGATTTCGTTGTCCAGCACTTTATCGGGCAGGCGGTATTCCGGAATGCCGTAGCGCAGCAAGCCGCCGGCCTTGGGGGCAGCCTCAAAAACGGTTACCGGATAGCCCTCTCTTATCAGGTCGTAGGCTGCTGCCAGCCCCGCCGGACCGGAGCCGATAACGGCTACCTTGTCTTCTTTCGTCCTCTCGATGGGGGTTGCCTTCTCCCGGCCCGCACTCATTTCATAATCAGACATGAAGCGCTTTAGCGAACGTATTGAAACCGGCTCGTCGACCTTGCCCCGTTCGCACTCGGCCTCACAGGGGTGGGTGCAGACCCGCCCGCAGACACCGGCGAAGGGCATGGTTCGCCGCAGCACCTCGATGGCTTCCTTGAACTTACCCTGAGAGATAAGGGCTACATACCCCTGGGCGTTAACTCCGGCCGG
>JAUWGI010000119.1 GCA_030606505.1 Deltaproteobacteria bacterium | reverse complement strand
GCCTCAAACTCAAGCCCGCCGGCAAACGCTACCGCGAACTGGTGGCCAAGCTGAAATGATGTTACTGACAATAGATACCTCAACCGATAGCGCCAGCCTGGCGCTGGTGCAGGACAGCAAGACGCTGGCCGAGGCTACCTGGCGCTGCGGGCAGAACCACAGCGTCGAGCTTTTGCCCCGCCTTTCCCAGCTGTTAAACGAGACTGAGACAGAGCTTAAAGCCATCGACTGCATTCTGGTGGCTAAAGGACCGGGAAGCTTTAACGGTCTGCGGGTGGGATTGAGCACGGCCAAGGGGCTGGCCTTCAGCCTTGATATCCCCATCATCGGCATCAGCAGCCTGGAGCTGGAAGCCTGCCAGCACGCCGAAAGCGACCTGCCCATCGGCCCCATCTTTAACGCCAGGCGGGGCGAGATTGCCACCGCCCTCTACCAGAATAAAGATAATAAGTGGCAACAGCTTACGCCCGAACATATAACCACCATTGAAGCATTAGACTCAGAAATAAAGGGCAAAACCCTGTTCTGCGGAGAATACCTGCCCCTGATTGCCAGCCAGCTAAAAGAAAAGCTTAAAGGTAAAGCGGTAATCGCCCCCGACCGACCCCGCCGCGCCAGCCTATTAGCCGAGTTGGCTAAAGGTCGGCTTGAAGCCGGCGATTACGACAGCCCCGCCACCCTGCAGCCCCTCTATCTCAGGCGCCCGGCGATTACCCGGCGCCGGCACCGTTAATACTAAGGACGGAGAGAAAAATGATAAACTGGCCTAAATTATCGATTGACATCGACAAGGACTTTGATATGTGCTTTGCCTGCGGGCAGAAAAACCCCATCGGCCTGAAATTAAAGTTTACTCAGGAAGGCAAGGGAGTCAGGACCGAGTTCACCCCCGGCGAATCGCACCAGGGCTGGTCGGGGGTGATTCACGGCGGAATTATAAGCTGCATTCTTGATGAGGCGATGAGCTACGCCGCCCTCTTTGCCGGGGTAAGCAGCCTGACCGCCCGGATGCAGACCCGGTTCAAGCGCCCCGTCCAGGTAGGCGAGCACCTAGTTATCACCGCCCGTGTCACCAAGAAAACGAGGCGGCTGCTTGAGACTGAAGCCGAGATGCACCTCAGGGACGGCACGCCGGTGGCCGATAGTGCCGCCACCATGTTCACCATCAGCCAGGAGGAGGATATAAAAGGGTAATGGCTGAAATCAATAAGGGAAACTTGCCAAACCACCCCATAAAATATTATCCTCTAAAGAAGTTTAAATGGAACGCACTCTAGTTTTAATCAAACCGGATGCCATGCAGAGAGACCTGGCGGGGGCTATTATCGCCCGGCTGGAGAAGCTGGGACTGAAGCTGGTGGCGCTCAAGATGCTCCACCCCGATAAAGCCCTAGCCCAACGCCACTACGCCGTCCACAGGGACAAGCCCTTCTACAATGAGCTGGTGGACTATATCAGCTCCGCCCCGATAGCCGCCTGCGTCTTTGAGGGCCAGGGGGCGGTGGAGACCATCAGGAAGGCGATGGGGGCCACCGACCCGGCCAAAGCGGAAAAAGGCACCATAAGGGGCGATTTCGGCCTGAGCATCGGGGAGAACAGCGTTCACGGCTCGGATTCAACCGCCACCGCCGAGGCGGAAATCAAGCTCTTCTTCTCCCCCGACGAGCTTTTCGGCTATTGAATCCGTAATACCGGCGTAGCCCGGCTCCACAGCTCGTCAAGCTGGTAGAACTCCCGCTCAAAGGGGGCAAAGATATGGACGATGGTATCGCCAAAGTCGAGCAGGAGCCAGCCGGAGTCTATAGTTCCTTCGTGGTGGTGGGGCAGGACGCCCTCGTGCTTGAGTCTGTGCCCGACCTCATCGTAGATGGCTGAAATCTGCCGGTCGGACTCGCCGCTGCATATCACGAAATAATCGGCAAAGCTGCACACCTTGCGGGCGTCCAGCAGAAGAATATCAATTGCCTGCTTATCGGCGGCGGCCTCCACCGCCCTGCGCGCCAGTTCTAGTGCTTCCAGTAATTAGCCTCCAGTTAATATTATAGCATAGATTATTTTTATCAACCTCACCCCCTTCATCCCCCTCTCCATTCTTGGAGAGGGGGAATAATCAGCGTTATGTTATACTTAAACTATGGAAAAGCTGCTCTTCGGCACCGGCGGAAGTCCTCACAGCTCCCCAACTCAGACCGCCATCGACGGCATCAAGCGCATCGCCGAACTGGGCTTAAGCTGCATGGAGCTGGAGTTCGTCTACGGGGTCAGGATGGGAGAAGCAGGAGCCAGGCTGGTGGCGGAGACCGCCCGGAGCCAAGGCGTCAGGCTGTCAGCTCACGGCCCCTATTACATCAACCTCAACGCCCGCGAGCCGGAAAAGGTGACCGCCAGCCAGCAACGGATACTCCAGACCGCCCGCATCGCCGCCGTCTGCGGGGCGCAGAGCGTCACCTTCCACGCCGCCTTCCACCTCGGCGGCCCGCCGGAGAAGACCTACCAGGCAGTCAAGAAAAACCTGGCCGAGGTCTTGCACCAGCTTAAAAGGGAGAATAACCCGGTAGTAATCAGGCCCGAGGTCATGGGCAAGCCCAGCGCCTTCGGCACCCTGGACGAGGTGCTTAAACTATGCACCGAATTGGAGGGTACCGGCATCTGCATGGACTTCGCCCACTGGCACGCCTACAACGGCAAAGCCAACTCCTACGCCGAGTTCGCCTCTACTCTGGAGCAGAGAAAAGAGCAGCTGGGAGATAAAGCCCTCGCCGATATGCACATCCACGTCTCGGGAATCGCCTACGGCCAGAAGGGGGAGCTGAAACACCTCAACCTCAAGGATTCCGACCTGCG
>JAUWGI010000124.1 GCA_030606505.1 Deltaproteobacteria bacterium | reverse complement strand
GGGACAGGACTATAGAGCTGGTGGTGCTGTCTCATCCCCACGCCGATCATATAACCGGGCTGGTGGAGATTATACAGAGATACCGGGTGGAGCAGGTGCTCTACCCCGAAGCGGATTACGGGTCGCCGCTGTGCCGGGAGTGGCTGGGGTTAATCGGGGAAAAGGGCATTGAATGCACCATCGCTCAAGCCGGACAGGAGATTGATTTAGGCGACGGCGTAACGATTACGGTTCTCAACCCCCCGGTGCCACCCTTAAGCGGAACCAATTCGGATATAAACAATAACAGCGTGGTATTAAATTTAAGCGCCGGTGAGGTGAGCTTTCTGCTTACCGGGGATATAGAGCGGGAGGCCGAGTTCGGGCTAATCGCCCGGGGAAACGATTTGAGCGGCACCGTGCTTAAAGTGGGGCACAGCGGCTCAAAGACCTCCACCACGCCGGATTTCCTGGCGGCGGTCAGCCCCGGGGTGGCGGTTATATCGGTGGGAGAAAACAGCTTTGGCCACCCCAGCGGGGAGGTGATGGAGAGGCTGGAGGCGGAGCTGGGCGCAGAAAATATCTACCGCACCGATGAGCAGGGAACTATTGAGTTTATTACCGACGGGGAGAGGCTGTGGGTAAAGCTGAATAACTAGCCTAACCTTTCTCTTTCCCAATCGTTATAGTATATTAGAACTATAGATAATATAACTAGCTAAGGGGGGATTATCATGAAAAGGCTGATAATCGGGCTGGCGCTGGTGGTTTTACTGCTGGTGTCAGTTTCCTGCTTTGCACAGGCACCAGAGCCACCGATGATACTTCCCGGAGAAGGGGGGATGGAACCAGCACCATACCCCACAGCAGTGCCACCACCAGGAGAACCTCCATCAATGTGGGGAGGGGACGACAAGACTTCCAGCACCACGGTTGTGTTCATACCCGACGAGCGGATGATAGTCCGCAACGGCGATATGTCGCTGGTGGTAGACGACGTAACCCAGGCCATACAGGCGATAACCCAGCTGGCGACCGGCTATGACGGCTACGTGGTGTCGTCCAGCGTCTCCGGGGAGGAAGAGGGGATGCGGGGGTGGATTTCTATCCGGGTTCCCGATGATAAGTTCGAGCAGGCGCTCGCCGAAATAAGAGAGCTGGCGGTAAGGGTGGAGGAGGAGAGCACCAGTAGCCAGGACGTGACCGAGGAGTACATCGACCTGGCAGCCAGGTTGAAGAATGCCGAAGCTACCGAGCAGGAATTCCTGGTCCTTCTGGACAAGGCCGAGGACGTGGAGGACATCCTCAGAATCTATGAAAGTTTGTCCCGCGTGCGCCAGGACATAGAGCAAATCAAGGGCCGGATGCAGTACCTGGAGCGGACATCGTCGATGAGCCTGATTTCGGCGCACTTGAGACCCGAGTTTACCGATAAACCACCGATTCCCCCTGGCTGGAACGCACTGGAAATATTCAAGTCCGCCGCCAGAGGACTGGTCATCACCGGGCAGGTACTGGGCACCATAGCCATCTGGCTGTTAATCTTCATCCCTATCTGGGGAACGGTTCTGGGTATTATACTGTGGCGCCGCCACAAGCGGAAGATGCAGGGGTAAAATAAACTAACCGGGGAAAAGCCGCCGGAGAACCTCCTCCTGGCTCAAACCCCTGACCGCGATGAGCTTGTTGCGGGAGGTGTGACCCCTGATAATGGCCAGACTACCCTTGCTCACACCCAAAACCTGGCTTAAGAAGGCGACCAGCTCCCGGTTGGCCTGGCCCCTGACCGGTGGTGCCGCTACCTTTACCCCCAGCACCCCGTCGCTAAAGCCGACCACCTGGTTGCGGGGGGCATTGGGGTAAACGTGCAGGGAAATTCTCGTCTCGCTCACCCGGCGACTAATACTCACCGCGAGCCAGAGTAAAGACAATGCTGGCCAAGAACAGAATGCCCGACAGGGCAAACCAGAATAACCAGGTAAACTCAGTGCCCGGTGACGGAATCGCCTCGAGGGCGGTGATAATACCCATCACCATAGACAGCCCGCCAACAATACCTGTAATCCAGGCTAAGGCTACCATAACGGTACCTCCTTCCTATAGCTACCCGTGGCCACTAAACACATTTAGCTTTATTTTAGTTATCGATTCATATATAATGAAAAGTCGGCTAATTAAAGCCAATTTGTTAGAGGTAATGATAGCATGAAGCTGATAAAAAATCTATACTTTTACCCGGAAAAGGGAATGATGGACTGCAACACCTACGTTATTAAGGACAAACTCAGTATCCTCATTGACCCGGGGCTCAATGAGTTCGTGCCCGCCCTGCTCCAGGACTTGCAGAAGGACGACATCGACCCCAAAACCATCAATATCATCATGAATACCCACCTGCACGGCGACCACAGCTGGGGCAACGAAGCCTTCAAACAGGCCTCCGGCGCCGAAATCCTGCTGCATACGATACAAAAGCAACTGGGGGATGCCGCCACCGTCGAGGCGTCAAAGTTCTTCGGCGTCCCCACCGCCCAATTCACCGAGGACAGGGTAGTGGATGAGGACAGACTGAGCCTGGGGGAAACCGAAATCGAGATTATCCCCTCCCCGGGGCACTCCCCCGAAAGCGTCTGCTACTACTGCCGCAACGAGAAAGTGCTCATCTGCGGGGATGTCATCTTCAACCAGAATACGGGGCGGGTCGACCTG
>JAUWGI010000062.1 GCA_030606505.1 Deltaproteobacteria bacterium | reverse complement strand
CCCTCAAGATAGCCTTCGGCACCATTATCCTGCTCAGCGCCATCAGGATGCTCACCGCCCGGGAACCCAGGGTAGCAGCCGAACCCAGGGACAACCCCTGGCTGTGGGCGGCCTGGGCGATACCAGTAGGCTTTATAAGCGGTATCCTGGGCATCGGCGGCGGCATACTGCTGATTCCGGTGCTGGTGCTGGCGCTCCGCTTCAGGATGCATAACGCCGTGGCCACCTCCCTGGCCATCATGCTCTTTACCAGCGCCGGCGGTGTTATCGGCTACTTCGTCAACGGCCTGGGTATTCAAGGACTGCCCGCCTACTCCGCAGGCTATGTCCATCTGCCGTCGTGGCTGTTGCTGGCGGTCACCAGCGTGGGCATGGCCCAGGTCGGCGCCATAACCGCCCACAAACTGCCCGCCCGGCAGTTGAAGTATATATTTATCGCCATCATGTTCTACATGGGGCTGAAGATGCTCGGCGTCTTCGACTGGCTGGGCTGGCCGCTGTAAAGCCAGCTATATCGGGTAGGCGCCGCAGGTGCGGCAGAAGGTAGCTCTCTCATCAACACCAGCGCCGCACTGGGGGCATTTCCTGGCACCGCCAGTGGCGGAAGGCAGGCCAATCAGGTCACGGTAAATCTCATAGTAGTAAAGGTGCTCCTTATCCCTGATGGTAACCCCGTCCTCTTTAAGATATTTAGCCTTCTTCTCTTTAAACTCGGCGTCGGGGATTCTAGAATCAAAGAGCCAGGGCAGTATGGTGGTGCCGGTGCCCACCTCTATCGGCGCCTTGGCCCTCCAGGCTATTTCCGGGGGTATAATCTTCTCCGAGGCCTTACGCAGCACCCACTTACCCCACACCTGCCCCCCCTGGCTCTTGACCTTTAAGCGCACGTCCAGGTTTTCGGCCAGCGTCCTGAATCTGGGGTCTAAGAAGGGAAGTCTGGCTTCAACACCGAGGTCCTGGGCCAGGGGGACGGAGGCAAATCTCATATTGGCCCACAGCTTTTTAAGCTCTGTCTCCAGCTCCGCCCTGTCCAGCCCGAAGAGAAAGCTATAACCGCCGAAGAGCTCGTCGGCGCCGTCTCCGGTCATAAAGGCTTTCAAGCCCCGCCCCTTCCCCGCCTTCAGGGCGACATAGATAGCGGCACTGTTGCGGATTTCCATGGGGTCAAACGACTTCATCACCCTGATTGAGGCGCGCAAACCCTCGTTCAACTCGTCGTCCCCGAAATAGTGGATATGGTGCTCCAACTTAAGCCGGCTGGCCACCAGCCGGGCGTAGCCAATGTCCGGGGTAGGAGCGCCACGCAGGGCCACGGTGATGCAGCTCGGCTTGGTCCACTTTGAAGCCAAGCAGGCCAGCAGCGTCGTATCCAGCCCCCCGGAGAGCAGCATCCCGTCGGTCAGGTTTCGCCTGACGCTTTCTTCCAGGGCCTGAACAATAACGCCGTAGTTAAAAGACAGCGACTGGTAGTTGGAAAACATCTCCTCCGGCTATCTTTCTAGTAAACCGCCAGGGCTATTCCTCCTCGACCAGCCTTCTCGGCCAGAACTGGGGATAGCTGGAAATGACCTGCTTTAAGGCTTCCAGCTTACTCCTGATATCCTGGGCCACCGCCCGGTCGCTGATTAACTCCTTGAGCTTGGCCGAATCGAGGCTGAGCACCCTGTCCAGAAGCCCCGCCGGCTCTAATAACGCCCTGACCTCGTCCTCGCTGAAACCGCTCTTCTCCACCAGCTTGTAGGTCAGGGCATAATCACTGCCGTAGACCCGGTTCAGCCCCTCCGCCTGGCAGAAATCGGCCAGCCTCTGCTTCAGCTCATCAAGCTCCAGCTGCAGCTCCTTTATCTGGCTCTGCAGGGAAACGTAGCGCTCCACCACCCCGGCCACCACCACCTCCCCCGAAATCTTGGCCTCTTTCGCCACCGGCGTAACCTGCTGCCGGTAGTAGGGGCAGTGCTCGGGGAAATCACAGGGACAGCGCTCACTCTCCACGGCGGGAAACTTTCCGGCCTCGATGCCCTCGGCCACCGTCAGCACCAGCTTTTTGGCTGCTTCCAGCTGGGCCTCATCTCTAGGCGGGCAGCTGCAGGGGGTGTTGGTACGGAAGTGGTAGAGGGTGAGCCTCTCCACGGGCAGAAACCAGGACTTGGCCACCGCCAGCTGGTACAGGGTCAGCTGCAGATTTCGGGCTAAATAGTCATTGGTAAAAAGCTCGCGGTCGGTCTTGTAGTCAACGATAGCCAGCCCGCCGCTGTCCAGTTTATCGATGCGGTCGATAAAGCCCCGCAGCTTTATCCCCTCAATATTGATATTAAACATCCACTCCACGGCTATCGGCATTCTGAAATCGGGGTTGTGAATCTCCCAGAACCTGGCCAGCATCTCCCGCCCGTAGGTCTTATAGTTGGCTTCCTCCTCGGCCGACTCATAGCCCGCCGAGAGCCAGTTCTTTTCGTAATATTGAAGCAGTTCCTCCAGCGATGGCGGCGGCGGAACTTTAACCTTAAAGAAATACTCGGCGCAGGCGTGCATGGTGGTACCGAAGCTGAAATAGCCCTTATACTTAGTCTCCAGGCGGTCAATATACTGGAGCTTATAGCACAGGGGGCAGGTCTGGTACAGGGAAATCTGGCTGTAGCTTAACGGCCTCATCTTCCTCAGCGCTATTATAGACCATTATCACTCATAAGTAACTATCCGTCCGCTGCGGCCCCGCTTGATATTCAACGCCCAATCAATTAGCATTAGACCTGTCTATGGAACAGGTATCGCTTTTAGTCGCCTTCGGCGCCGGGTTGCTATCTTTCCTCACCCCCTGCGTCCTGCCCCTGGTGCCGGTATATCTGGCCACCGTCTGCGGCCCGGAAATACTGGAGCCTGGGACCGATAAGAAACGCCTGCCCCTGTTTTTCCACTCGCTCAGCTTTGTCGCCGGCTTCACCCTGGTCTTTACCATCCTCGGTGCCAGCGTTGGTCTGCTCGGCTTCGCTATCGGCGCCACTCTGGCGCTGACCCAGACCATAGCCGGCGGCCTGCTCATCGCCTTCGGCGTGTTCCTGCTGGCCTCCCTCAAAATCCCCTGGCTCAACTACGAGAAACGGCTGGCGCCGTCGGCAGGCGCCACCACCGGCTACCTGCGCTCACTCATCATCGGCGCCATCTTCTCCCTGGCCTGGACCCCATGTGTCGGCCCCATACTGGGCGGTATCCTCACCCTGGCCTGGAGCTCGGAGACCGCCTGGCAGGGAGCCGCCCTGCTGGCCGTTTATTCTCTGGGGCTGGGCCTCCCCTTCCTCGTTATCGGCGCCGCCTTCGATTCCCTCCGCCCCTTGCTGCGGCGCATCCAACGCTACTCCACCTGGAGCTATATTATAAGCGGCCTGCTGCTCATCGCCGTCGGCATCCTCATCCTCACCGGCAACCTTAGCTGGCTTCAGGGCGGTATTTAGGGTAAAATTAGAAAGGGTTATCCATGAAAAAGAAGCTAACGGCAATACTGGCTATACTGTTAGCCCTGGGCTTAGTTGCCACTTCCTGTCAATGTGCCACTAATGGGGGCACCGCCGGGCCTCCGGAGGTAGGCAAGCTGGCGCCTGACTTACAGCTCAACACCCTTGACGGGCAAAGCATCGCTCTCAGCGAGCTCAAGGGCACACCGGTACTACTCAACTTCTGGGCGACCTGGTGCGGCCCCTGCCGCCACGAAATGCCCTTTTTGCAGCAGATTTATGACGAACGGCCGGAAGAGACGCTGGTGCTGCTGACCATCAATATTCAAGAAAGCTCTTCACAGGTAGCCCAGTTCATGCAGAGTGAGGGGTTTTCCTTTACCGTCCTGCTTGATAGCAACGGAAACGTAGCCCAGAGGTACAATATTCACGGCATCCCCACCACCTTCTTCATTGATAAAGACGGCGTAATTCAGGAAATTAAGATTGGCGCTTTCCAGAGCAAGGCGGATATAGAAACTATCTTAAACCGGCTCGACTAGAGACGGCCAACGGAGGTTTAGCTATGGGTGATATTTTAGACGAAGCCTATGCCATAGCCCAGTGCAAGGACTGCCCCTGGTACAAGGCCTGCGTCACGCCGATGAAGTTCAGCGCCGAAGACATCCGCCGCCAGCTGGAATCCTCAGCGTCGGGGATGGATGTAGCCCAGCAGGCAGACCTGGGGATGCAGAATTTGCTCTCCAGCATGGCCAGTGCCGCCCAGAACTCCCTTCTGGAAGGGTGCCCCATCTTCATCGAGCGCCTGCGCGCCGACCCCAAGCTCGCCCAACGCTTAAAGCGGCTCATGCAAAACTGGGGTAAAGAAGAGCAATAAAAAAGCAGGCCAGGGACAGCTACGCCAACTTAACAAATACTAGCTACGGTGATATCCCGAAAAAAAAACAAAGACGTAAACAGAAGGTTAGTTTAGTATAGCTGATATGTTCAGACTGGATGGTAAAATGGCCGTGGTTATTGGTGGAGGAGGTGGCATCAATTACTTCCGGCAGGGCTTGCCTCTATTTATTATTCTCTCGGTAATTTTAGACCAATACCGGCAATTACGTTCTTTAAGACTTCCGAAGTCCCGGCAGCTATAGTCATTCCTATAGACGATAGATATAAATGTTCAAACCACCCATGTAAAGGTGCCCTGCTATCCTTCTTGTCAAGCTGACCATACAACCCCAATAACTCCACAGCTACACTAGCGGCACGCTTAAGCAGTTCGGTGCTATATAATCGCGACGCAGCAGCATCATAAGCTGTAGCTGTCCCCTTATCATGCAGCCAGGCTAATCGGTAACAGACAAGCCACCCAATCTCAGCCTCTACCTTTAATTTAGCTAATGTCTGTCTACTATTTCCCCACTGCCTCTGGGGATTAGCTTTTATATACTCTACCAGTCGCTCAATCAGGCTCTGTGCCACGGTAACCGGGCCAATGGCGATGCGCTCGTAGCTCAGCATCGTTTGCACCACTTTCCACCCTTCATTTTCCCCACCGACAAGGTTCTCTTTCGGCACCCTGGCGTCCTCAAAGAATATCTCAGCGAAGTCCGGCTCGCCCTGTATGTCAATTATAGGACTGACGGTAACACCAGGCGTAGACAAATCGACCAGGAAAAAACTGATACCGCGGTGTCTCTTTAACTCCGGGTCGGTTCTAGCCAGCAGACAACACCAGTCCGAATACTTGGCAAAGGTACTCCAGGTCTTCTGCCCGTTTATTATGTAGTCATCGTTGTCCCTTACGGCTCTTGTCTTCAGAGAAGCGAGGTCAGAACCGGCATCGGGTTCGGTGAACCCTTCACACCAAAACTCATCTCCACTGGCAATAAGCTTAAGATACCTCTCCTTCTGTTCCTCAGTACCGTATTTAAACAGGGTGGGCGCCAGCATTTTGGCTCCAATAGCGTTATATCCCGGTGACCCCCGGCGGGCTAATTCCTCTAAAAAGATAAGGTAATCCAC
>JAUWGI010000036.1 GCA_030606505.1 Deltaproteobacteria bacterium | reverse complement strand
GGGACAAGGTAAAGATCATGATTGGTGGTGGTCAGATGAGCGATGAGATAAAGAAGTACACCGGCGCTGATGCCTACGGTAAAGATGCCATGGCCGGAGTTACCCTGGCCAAGAAATGGGTTGGCGCCTAGTAATAATCCTCAGCAGAGAATTTGGAGGCAATAAAATGGAAAAACAATGGGAAGACATGTCATCGGATGAAAAGCAGGAGGCGCTGTTTGCCAGGTGGATGTCGCCGGAGGGCGTGGAGTTTGTCAGTCCTGAAGCCGAGAAGGCATATAAAGAAAGGACAACCAGGTTTAAGGACGCCATCCAACTCAAGAAAAAGCCGGACAGGGTGCCGGTCATGCTGATGCCCAGCTTTGCCCCCGCTTACTATTCCGGGTTAACCCCTTACGATGTCATGTATAACTATGACAAAATCGCACCGGCATGGAAAAAATTCTCCCTGGACTTTCAGGCGGATACGCACGGTGGCGCCTTTGTGCCTAGCCCGGGAAAGTTCCTCGAGATTCTCGACTTCAAGCTATACAAGTGGCCCGGTCACGGGGTCCCTAAGGAAACCACCTACCAGTGCATTGAAGGCGAATACATGAAGGCGGATGAATATGATGCCTTTATTCATAATCCGTTGTATTTCTTCTACTACACCTGGCCATCTCGCGTATTCGGAGCCCTGGAGCCCCTGGCTACGCTCCCTCCTCTCGCCGGCCTGACCGAAATATATGGAGCTAGCGTTACTTTTATTCCCTATGGTACGCCCCCCGTTAAAGCCGCCTATCAGGCTCTTATGGAAGCCGGGGATGAAGCCCTGAAATGGATACAAGTTGCGGGTGGCTTCGAGCACGAGATGCCAGCGTTAGGCTTTCCCCCCCACCAAGTTGGCGCTACCAAAGCACCCTTTGACGTGATCGGCGATACCCTCAGGGGAACTAAGGGGATAATGCTGGATATGTACCGCCAGCCCGATAAGCTCCTCGCGGCCATGGAAATACTAACGCCAATGTTTATTCAGATTGGGGTAGGCGCGGCAAAACAGAACGGATGCCCCCTGATTTTCATGCCCCTGCACAAGGGCGCTGACGGTTTCCTCTCCGATGAGCAGTTCAAGAAATTCTACTGGCCTAGCCTCAGAAAGGTCATCCTGGGCCTAATTGATGAGGGAGTGTTTCCGTTTATCTGGGCTGAGGGGGGCTATAACTCGCGTCTGGAGGTTATCCGGGACTTGCCTAAAGGTAAGACAGCGTGGTTGTTCGACACAACAGATATGCCCAAAGCCAAGAAAGCACTGGACGGCATTGCCTGCGTCGCCGGCAACATGCCCATGGATTTGCTGGCCGTAGGCACCACCCAGGAAGCCATAGACCATACCAAGAGGCTCATTGATATTTGCGGCAAGGGCGGTGGCTATATCATGGCCAATGGGGCCTTCTTCGATAAGATCAAGTGGGAGAATCTCAAGACAATAGTTGATACCGTCAAGGAATACGGCGTATACAAATAGGCACTTTAACGGGGAGAAGACATGCCGGTAATCCGTGATATCCCCCTGAACTTGGAGGCCGGGGAAGTGCTGCGCCGCCAGGGACTGGGGGGAGGGGCCAAGGTCAGGCCGGAGATAGAGAGCCTGATTGAGGAGTTACTGGTCAGCGTAGAGAGCAACCATCTTCTGGAGCCGGCGGCGGCCTACGAATACTATCCGATAACCGGGATGAGTGGCAGCCTGATATCGCTGGAGGGCGATAAAGCGATACACGGCCCGGCACTACCGGCCACCTTCCCGGAGGCGCAAGAAATCATCGTTCTAGTCTGTACCATCGGCCCCAAGCTGGAAAAGCAGGCCAGCGACTACACCAAGAACGGCCAGGCTCTGCGCGGGATGATTCTGGACGGCATCGGCAGCGCCGCCGTGGACAAGCTGATTCCCAATGTCCTCAGTCCTATCGCCACCGAGGTCGCCCCGCGGGGCTACGAGATAAGCAGCCCGGTCAACCCGGGCATGCCCGGTTTCGCCATGACCGAGCAGTGGAATTTAATGGAACTGGTCAAGGCCGATGAAATCGGGGTGAGCCTGACCAATTCGGGAATACTGGTTCCCCGCAAGTCAGTTTCCATGGTCGTTGGCATCGGTCCCAGGATGACCCGGTGGACACAGGCCGAAGTCTGCGCCCGCTGCAGCCTCAGGGAGACCTGCCTCTATAAAATACAAGGAGTAAAGCAAGCAGAGAATGACGGCCTGTAAGATTGATTTTGAGCCGGTAGGCAGACGAGGGGAATGCCAGAGTAAAGAGTCCCTTCTGGCCTGTGCCCGTAAGCTCGGTGTCGGTATCAGCAGCATCTGCGGCGGCAAGGGAACCTGCCACTCCTGCCGGGTGCAGATCTTAAGCGGCAGCGTCTCCAAACCGACACCCAGCGAACTGGAAACCTTCTCCCCCCAGGAACTGAAGGCAGGCTGGCGTCTCGCCTGCCAGACCTATCCCCGCAACAATATTAAAGTAAACGTGCCCGCCGAATCAATGACCACCCCCCAGCGCCTCCAGGTGGAGGGACAGGAGGTAACCGTTCGCCCCCAGCCCCCGGTTAAGGCCTACCGCCTGAAACTGGCCGTACCCTCGCTGGAAGCACCACAGGCTGACGCCGATAACCTGCTCCAGAAGCTGAACCAGAAAGACAAGCTGAACTGCAAAAAGGTTGATATCGGTGCCCTGCGCGTCATCTCCGACCAGCTAAGGTCATGGAAGTGGCAGTGTCAGGCGGCTGTCCGCAGCGGCGAGGTGATAGCTCTGCTGCCCCCCAGAAGCCACCCACTGGGTTTGGCCATAGACCTGGGCACCACCAAGATTGCCGGCTATCTGGTCAATTTAAGCGACGGCAAAACTTTAGCCGCCAAAGGGGTAATGAACCCCCAGATAAGCCACGGTGAAGATATCATCAGCCGCATTAACGGCGCCGTGCATTCGGAGGAAGAGCGGACCCAGATACAGGAGCTGGCGGCGGAGGCCATCAGCCAGCTGGGCGCTGACCTCTGCACCGAGGTTAGCGCCAAACCCGAAGAAATCGTCGAGGTGGTGGTCGTCGGCAATACCGCCATGCACCACCTGTTCCTCAGTCTGCCGGTAAGGCAGCTGGCCCTGGCCCCCTTCATCCCAGCGGTCAGCCGGGCCCTGGATATTAAAGCCCGTAATTTAAACTTAAACTTTGCCCCCGGCGCCTATGTGCATCTATTGCCCAACATCGCCGGTTTTGTCGGCGCCGACCATGTCGCCATGCTGCTGACCACCGGAGTCGGGCAGAAAAAGGGGCCCATAGTGGCCCTGGACATCGGCACCAATACCGAGGTTTCTTTAATCCACGACGGCAGGATAGTCACCACCTCCTGCGCCTCCGGCCCCGCTTTTGAAGGCGGCCATATCAAGTACGGCATGCGGGCGGCTAACGGGGCTATCGAGCGCCTGCAGATAACCGGCGATAAAGTCCGCTACCAGACCATCGGCGAAGCGCCGCCGGTAGGCATCTGTGGCTCAGGCATTCTTGACGCCCTGGCCCAGCTTTATCTATCCAAAGCCGTCGACGAAGGCGGCCGCCTGAACGCCGACCACCCCCGCGTTCGCAGCTTTCGGGGTCAGCGCCAGTTTATCCTGGTCAGCAAGGAAGAACGGAAAGGCCAACCCGCCATCACCATCACCCAGCGCGATGTGAGAGAGCTACAGCTGGCCAAGGCCGCCATTCGCAGTGGCATCCAGGCTCTGCTGGAGGCAAGCGGCGTAACGGAAGAAGAGATAAAGCAGGTAATCATTGCCGGCGCCTTCGGCACCTACATCAATGTCGCCAGCGCCCTGGAAATCGGCATGCTGCCCTCACTGCCGCTAGCCCGCTTTCTTCAAGCCGGCAACGCCGCCGGCATGGGGGCCAAGCTGGCGCTGATTTCCCTTAAACAGCGGGCTCAGGCTCAGGCGCTGACCTCTCGCGTCCGCTATATTGAGCTGGCCAGCGCCCCCCAATTTGAGCAGACCTTCATGCAGGCCAGCTACCTGGGACAATACCGCATCATCGGCGGCAGAAGAGAGGCGATTAGCGGAGACCCCGGATGAGAACCATTACCCCTCTGGTTACCACTAAATGGCTGGCGGAAAATATTACCCAGCCGGGACTTGTGGTAATTGACATCAGAAACAGCGACGAATATAAAGACGGTCATATCCCCGGGGCGGTAAACGCCCCCTTCTCATCATGGGCCAAAGCCAGGGGCGGGTTGCTTCTGGAGCTGCCCGAAGCCGACGAGCTGTTTGAGACCATCGGCGCCGCCGGTATAAAGAGCGATTCCCGGGTGGTGGTGGTCAACAAGACCGATACCCATTTTACCCTGGCCGATGCCGCCAGGGTAGCCTACACTCTCATATATGGGGGAGTCAAAAACGTAGCTGTTCTCAACGGCGGCTACAACAAGTGGCTGAAAGAAAAAAGAGCGGTATCCGAGAAAACGGTTAAGCCCAAAAAGGTAGCCTATAAGGGCAAATTAAACGAGGAACTGTTTGTCACCAAGGCGTATGTGGAAAAGAAGCTGGGCAAAACGGTTATCGTTGATGCCAGAACCCCCGACGCGTTCTTCGGGATAACGCAGGACCTTTTCACCGATAGAGCCGGCCACATCCCCACGGCCACCTGCTTGCCTGCCCCCTGGCTCTGGACGGAGAAGGGGGCCTACCTCAGTATCAGGGAAATCAGAGCCATGGCTGCCGGAGTGGTGGGCAGGGATAAGTCTAAGGAAATCATCCTCTACTGCGGTGTCGGCGGCTTTGGCAGCGCCTGGTGCTTCATCCTGCGGGAGGTATTGGGCTACACCAATGCCAGGGTATACAACGGGGCGGCGCAGGAATGGACCGCCGACCCCCAAGCCCCGGTAGCCAGATACCGGTGGGACTAAACCAACAGCGGCTCTACCTCATTTACCGCTGCCCCTGGCCTTCTCTTCCTTCTCCTCGCCCTTGGTGAAATCCCTCAGCTTTTCCGCCAGGGAGGTCAGGCGTTTCTGCACCCGGTCGTTGATGGAATCCGGCGTAAAGCTGCCGTCCTGGCGTCGCTTGCCCGCCTTCACCCCGGTCAGCGCTTCGATACCCTGGTCGATGGTGCTCACCGGGTAGATATGGAACTTGCCATCTTTAACCGCCGCCGCCACCTCTTCCTTCACCATCAGGTTCCTTACGTTAGAGGTGGGAATAAGCACCCCCTGCTCCCCGTTCAAGCCCTTGGCCCGGCAGACCTCAAAGAAACCTTCAATCTTCTCGTTAATGCCCCCGATAGCCTGCACCTCCCCCTTCTGGTTAACCGAGCCGGTGACGGCAATGCCCTGCTTTATGGGCACATCGGCCAGGCGGGATAGAATGGCGTAAAGCTCGGTACTGGAGGAGCTGTCCCCATCCACCCCCTCGTAGCTCTGCTCAAAGACCAGCCGCGCCGACAGGGACATCGGTATATCGCCGACGTATTTGTCGGTTATATAGCCGTTCAGTATCATAACCCCCTTGGTGTGGAGGCGACCCCCCAGCTTGGCCTCCCGCTCGATATCAATCAGCCCCTCCCGGCCCACGCCCACGCTGGCGGTTATCCGGCTGGGGCGGCCGAAGGCAAAATCGCCCAGGTCTATCACCGCCAGGCCGTTCACCTGCCCCGTCTTCTCCCCCTCGGCATCGATGATAATCAGGCCGCTGTCTATCATCTCGTTGATGCGCTGCTGGATAAGGTTGGAGCGGTAGACCTTCTCCTCTATGGCCTTATTCACGTGCCTGCCTTCGATATGCTTGGCTTTATCCTCCTCGGCCCAGAAGCTGGCCTCACGCAGAATATCAGCGATATCGGCAAAAAGGGCGGATAGCTTTTGCTGGTCGCCGGCCAGCCGCGAGCTGTGCTCGATAATCTGGGCTAGGGCGCCACTGCTCAGGTGCTTTAAGTTTTCGCTGTGGCAGATGCGGCAGATAACGGCGGCATAGTCTTTCAGGTTGGCCGCTGTCCTGTCCATGCGGCTGTCGAAATCAGCCTTGACCTTGAACAACTCCTTGAAGTCCGGGTCCAGCCGTAACAAGAGGTAGTAAAACATGGGCTCCCCGATAAGCACCACCTTCACCTCCAGCGGGATAGGCTCCGGCCTCAGGCTTTTGGTTACCACGAAGCCGAGCCGCTCACCCAGCTCTTCGATAACCAGCTTGCCGTCACGCAGGGTCCTCTTCAAGCCCTCCCAGGACTGGAAGTTGGTCAGTATATCCTCGATTCTCAACACCAGGTAGCCACCGTTGGCGTGGTGCAGAGAGCCGCCCTTAATCATGGTGAAATCGGTAGATAAAGCCCCGAACTGGGCTTCCTTTTCAATACGCCCGAAGAGGTTGCTAAAGGTAGGGTTCAGCTCCAGGATCACCGGCGCCCCCTTCACCTCCGAGTTGTCCACCAGAAGATTAACCTCGTACTTCCTCAAAGCCTGTTTCTTGGCCATCTCCCGCATGGCGGCCAGGGGGTCTCCTTCCTGGGCTTTGGGCTCGGCCCGGAACTGCTCAAAGTGCTCGATGATATCCTGCTCCACCTCTTTCAGGTAGGCAACCACCTGCGGTATCTGGCTGTACTTCTCCCTCAGCTTCTCGAAGAGGTTTCTGACGGAGTAGCCGGCCACCTCACGGTCGGTATCTTCCAGTTGCTTATCGATGGCGCCCTGCTCGGTAGTTAGCTTGGCGATTTGCTCCTTCAGCTCGTCGGCCAGTTCATCCTGCTTTTTCTTTAGCGCCTCTTTCTCTTGAGTGCCCAGCTTGTTGTAGGCCTCCTCGCTCATCGGCTCGCCGTCGGCAGCCGGTACAAAAACCACTCCTACCGGCGTCGCCTGGAGGATAAACCCCGTCTCCCTGGCCTTCTTCTCCAGCATTTTGAATACCGTTGCCCGCTTCTTGTTAAAATCTTCGGTTATCTCCCCCCGCCGCTCGGCATACTCCTTGCTGGTAAAGGTCTGGACAAGGCTGCGCCGGGCATTATCGATGGCAACTTCCATGTCTTTGCGCAGCGTCTCCCCCATCCCCGCCGGTACCCCCAGGGCTTTAGGGCAATAGGAATCACGGAAATTATGCACATAGCACCAGTCGGAGGGGGTTTCTTTTTTGGCGGCCAGCGCCTCCATGAAGGACTTTATGGCCGTGGTCCGGCCGGTGCCGGCCAGCCCCGAGACATAGACGTTAAAACCGGCTTTGGCAATGTTGAGGCCAAACCTGAGCGCGCTCAGGGCTCTAGCCTGGCCGATGATACCATCCTTAGGCTTTAGCTCCTCGGTGGAATCACAGTTAAATACGGTCGGAGGACATTGCCGTCTCACCTGCTCGGCGGTCAGTTCCTTGGCCATGGCTCACCTCCTTAGCGCGGTCTATATAATACCAGATATCGGTCTCTATAGCATACACCGTAAGCGAATTAGTATCCAGATATTGTATTCATTTATTATCAGTGCAACCCACCCCCTTTATCCCCCTCCCTTACAAGGGAGGGGGAAGAATAAAAAGAGGGGGCTAAAGCCCCCTCTTAAACTCCCCGTTAAAGCGACGGGCTTAAGGGCAAAGCCCCTGAGGGCGGGTGGGTGGGAAGAAAGAGAAC
>JAUWGI010000019.1 GCA_030606505.1 Deltaproteobacteria bacterium | reverse complement strand
GAGAAACAGAGAGTTGCCCTGGCCTCGGTGCTGGTGGGCCAGCCCGAAGTCATCGTCCTCGACGAGCCGACCAGAGGCATGGACTATATCTTAAAGAAGAAGCTGGTCGATTATCTTGATGACTACCGCCGGCGGGGCAACACCGTGATTATGGTCAGTCACGACGTGGAGACCATAGCCGAGTGCGCCCAGCGGGTGGTGCTGCTCAGCGAGGGGCGGGTGGTGGTGGAGGGGAGCAAGCGGGAGGTATTGTCCAAAGCCCTGCTCTTTTCGCCGCAGATTAACCGCTTAGCTCAAGCACTGAGCGGCTACGGGGTGGCCGACACCACCCTGACCGTCGACGAGATGCTGGGGCAGATAGGGTGAAGAAATCCCATATCGTTTTAATTGCCATCGGGGTGGTGGCCGCCGGGGCTTTTATCACCGCCGCCCTCTGGCCCGAGGCCGACATCCTGAACTGGGGGATACTGGCCGCCGTCATCGCCGCCCTGGTCTGCCTGGCGCTGTTCTTTGAGTTTGAGACCGCCGCCACCACCTCCAAAGAGATTGCCCTGGTGGCCATGCTGGGAACGATTTCGGCGGTGCTGAGGGTGCCCTTCGCCGCTATCCCTAATGTGCAGCCCTGCACCTATATCATCATCTGCACCGGCTACGTCTTCGGGCCGATCGCCGGCTTTGCCGTCGGCGCCATGACGGCGCTGGTATCCAATTTCTTCCTGGGGCACGGGCCCTGGACGCTCTACCAGATGATTGCCTGGGGGCTGGCCGGGCTTTCCGCGGGCTATTTAAGTAAATTAAAGCTCAATACAGCCGTCCTGATAGTTATCGGGGTGGTCTGGGGCTACCTCTACGGCCTCATCACCAATATCTGGTTCTGGACCGCCTTTATCTATCCCCTTACCCTGAAAACTTTCCTGGTGACACAGCTCAACACTGTCTGGTTCGACACGCTGCACGCCGCCGGCAACGCCGTCTTTCTGGGGGTGCTGGGAGCCAGGACCATCGCCATACTGCGGCGCTTCAAAGAGAGATTCTCCATCGCCATCGAGGCTTTGTCCTAAGCCCCAGCGGAAATAAGAAAAAGGCCAGGCCCGGTTAGAGCCTAGCCCTGAACTAGCTGGGGGGTGGGGTATTAAAAAGCCGTTGCCTTCAGTACCACGTGAACCCCGTTGTCGTTGTCCTCCACCGACTCTACCGGCGACATCCTTTTGAGAATATCGGGCAGAGGCATGGGGTGGTTAATGGCCAGAACAATAATGCTATTGCCACCGGGCAAACCCTTGAATGACACCACCTGCAGGTTGGGAATCTGCTGCAGCTTTGACAGGAAAACGGGTATCTGCTGGGCATCCACCGAGGTTATATCCAGCTCCAGCGTCCCCCGGTAAAGCCCATCGCCATCTCCGTTGCTGGCCGCCGCCGCTTTTTCCTCAGCCTGAGCTTCCGGCTTCTCCTCAGTTCGCTGAGCCGCCGGCTGTATCTCCGGCACCGTTACCACCGGCAGCGGGGTTAACTCTGCCTGAGATTCCAGGCTCTCCATAGCCATCCTGCCCAGCGCATCTGTTACCGGTTCCGGTCCAGCCAGAGGCGGGGTAAACTCGTCGGGGGCCGGTCTGGCCTCAGCCACAATTCCAACTGGCGGCGCCGGCGCCTCCTCCATCTGCTTGCCGGTTTCGGCAATAATCTCCTCCGCCTGTTTCCTGGCCTCGGCTATAATCTGAGCCGCCTCCCACTCCGCCTTGGCCTTGGCCTCGGCGATGAGCTTGGCCGACTCTGACTCTGCCCGCCTCATCATCTTCTCCTCGGCCTGGCGGGTAATCTGCTCTTCCTTTTCTTTGGCCTGAACGGCTACCTCGGCCAGCTTCGCCTCCACCTCTTTCTTGCCCTGCTCCCTGGCCTCCTTGAGAACCGCCTCGGCTTCCTTTTTGGCCCTATCGGCCACTTCCTTAAGCTCCCGCTCCGCCTGCTTCTTCAACTCGGCCGCCGAGCGGCTCAACTCATCGGCCTCCTTTTTCGCTTTTTCTAGCAGCTCACGAGCTATCTTCTCGTTCTCCTTACGGGAACCAGCCACCAGCTTATCGGCCTGGCTGGCCGCATCCCGCTCCGTCTTGGCCACAATCATCGCCGCTTCCTCCTTGGCCTCGGCGATGATTAGTTCCATCTCCGGCCTTGCCTTATCCTGTGCTTCCTTCTTGGCCCTGCTCTCGGCCTGGCCAAGAATCTGCTCCGCCTCTTCCCTCGCCTTGGTAACCACGGCAGCTGCATCCGCCACCGCTGCCCTCTTGGCGTTATTCTTTAACTCCTCGACTATCAACTCGGCTTTCTGCCTTATCCCATCCATATAGCCGGCGGCTTCATCGGCAGCTTCTGCTTTAGTAGCCGCATTAATCTCTTTCGCCTTGGCTTCGGCTTCAGCCACAATCCGGGCTGACTCCGCCTCCGCCTCCTTCCTGGCCCGCTCGTTAGCCTCCTCAACAACCTTGACCGCCTCTTCCTTAGCCCGATTGATAATGCCAGCCGATTCCTGCCTGGCAACCTCGGTCAGCCTTTCCTTCTCCTGCTTGAGAAGCCCGGGAAGCTGCTGCTGGAACCGGTCAATAACCCTGCCCAGCTCTTCGGACTCCTGCCTGCCATTGTCCTGCTTTGCCATCAAACTCACCCCCCTCATGGGTTAACTTCCCCTAAGCCGCACCGATACTCTTTTTTCGGGACTTATTGAGAAAACTGAGAACATCTTCCTGCTTGAACCTGAGACTGTTCCGAAGCCCGATAGCGTACGACCTCAGCAGTCCCTTCTTCTCCCAGCGCCTGACCGTGCTGGTGTGAACGCCCAAAAAATGGGCCACCTCGCCCACGGCCAGCAGTCTAGCGGGTAATCTATCGTCGTTGTGGTTATTTCCTATTCGCCTGATATCTCTTTCGTTACTAATGGTAGCCATAACTGCTCCCTGAATAACATGGTTATTTACCCGTTTTCTTGAGTATGCCTCCATTCCCCTCAAGATACAATCACCTAATCGAGCTAGTACCGGTGGTATTTTAGTACTAACCCTGGTGGGAAAAGTTAAGAAAGGTGAAGTCTTATAGGACGGGAGGGGTGGGGCAAAAGAACAACTGAGAACAGGGGGAGGGGCTTCCTTAAAGGGCGGCGGGCGGGAAAAGATGTAAATGGGGGTGGGGTTACAGCCCCCCAGAAACGACTGAAGCCAGGCTTTATACGCCTGGCCCTTTACTAGACTACTGTTTTAAAATTACTTGAGGGTTATCTGAATCTTCCCCCCATTGTTAACCGCCTCCTCCACCGAGGGTATCTCCCTGAGAATGGCCGACAGGGGCAGGGGGCGGCTAATGACCACCATCACCATGCTCTCGCCGCTGGACGAACCCCTAAACGATACCACCTGCAGGTCGGGCACCCTTTGCAAATGTGAGACGAACTCCGGCACCCGCTTGGGGTCCGCCGACAATATCTCCAGCTCCATCATCCCCTGATACATCCCATCGCCGACCTCGGCGGCGGCATCGGTGCCGGCCTTCTTATAGGCCGCCCTGGATTCAGATAGAGTCCGGGCCGGCATCTCAATCTCCGTCTCCAGCCAGTCCTTGGCTTCGGTAATAACCCGCACCGCCCTCTGCTTGGCCTCGGCGATAATTCGAGCCGCCTCCCATTCCGCCTTCGACCTGGACTCGGCAATGACCCGGGACGTCTCCGCCTCCATCCGCTTCCGCCCCCTCTCCATAGCCTCCTGGGTAATCTTCTCCGCCTGCTGCTTGGCCTGGGCGATTATTATCTCCGCCTTCTCCTCGGCTTCTTTGTTAGCCTGCTCCCTGGCCTGCTTGGCCGCCTGCTCCGCTCCCTTGGCCGCTTCCTTCCTGGAGCTGGTGATTATCTTATCCGCCTTGCTCTCCGCCTCCCGCTGCGCCTTGGCAATAACGCCGGATGACTTTTCCTTGGCTTCGGCGATAATAGCTTCCGCCTCCTTCTTGGCCTTCTCCCAGGCTTCCTTCCTTATCTTGCTATCGACTTCGGCGTGCAACCAGTCGCTGGCCTCGCCCATAATCTGCGACGCCCTCTCCTTGGCCTGTGCGATAATCTGGGCCGCCTCCCATTCCGCCTTTGATTTTACCTCGGCGACGACCCGGGACGTTTCCGCCTCTATCCGCTTCCGTCCCCTATCGGTAGCCTCCTGGGCAATCTCGGCCGCCTTTTCCTCGGCCTCACTGATTATCCTGGCCGCCTTCTCCTCGGCTTCTTTGTTAGCCTGCTCCCTGGCCTCCTCAATAATCTGAGCCGCCTCCTCCCGCCCCCGGCCGACAACATTAGCCGATTCCAGCCTGGCCGCTTGCCGAGCCCCCTCTATGGCCTCAGCAGTGATTTTCTGGGCCTGCTTTTCGGTATCGGCTATCATCTGGGACGCCTTCTCCGCCGCCGCCTGCTCCGCCCTGGCCACAACCACCGACGCCTCCTGTTTGGCTTCGGCGATGATGTACTCCACCTCCCGCTTGGTATCCTCCTGCGCCCGCCGCTTGGCCTCATCCTCAGCCTCGTTGATAATGCGCGCCCCTTCCTCTCTGGCCCTGGCCACAATCGCCGCCGCCTGCTTCTCGGCCTCCTGCCTGGCGCTATCCCTCAGCTCGGCCACGATAAGGTCGGCCTTCTGCCTCATCTCAACCATATAGCTGGCCGATTCGTCCTGGGCTTCCTTGCGGGCGGCCTCTTTACTCTCTTTGGCCTTGACATCGGCGTTAGTGATGATGGTAACCGATCTCTCCTCCGCCTCTTTCTCTCCCTGCTGCACGGCCTCTTCGATAATCAGAGCCGCCTGCTCCCGGGCGTCCAGGACGATGTCCGCCGACTTCTGCTTGGCCGCCGCGGTCAGCCGCTCCCTTTCCTGCTCGAAAGCCCGGCTGAGCCTCTGCTTGAACTCGTCAATAAGCTTTCCCGGCTCTTCCGTCTCCCAGTTTTCACTATCCTTCTTGGCCATCTAACTCACACCCTAACCGACAAGGCCGGCTTAAAGATGCACGAAAAATCCGGCACCTCTCTACCGATTGCCTAAAAAATTCAATCACCCGTTGGTACTGGTCAGATATAGTATTTTAGTCCCACCCGACAGAAATTACAATCCCCGTATTGTGCTAATTTCGTGTACTCATTTCGTGGATTTTTGTCCAGACGGGCGGGGCAAAAAGGGGAATTTCAGAGGGGCTAATTTCTTTTTTTATTGAGGGGTAGGGGGATAAGGGGAGGCCAGCTAAATAAGGGGGCGGGGCTTCCTCAATCAGAAATATGAAGCGGGGGGATTGCCCGATTTTTAGAGGGGGTTTTCTTTTCCACCCTGACCCACCCGATAGAGGTTTTGCCTCTCTTTACCCTCCTTTCCAAGGGGGCGAGGTTACAGCCCCTCCCTTTGTTTTCGGATGCTTTTCTTCCCACCCTGACCCGCCCGATAGAGGTTTCGCCTCTCTCAATTCTTTTTTAGGAGGGGAGAAGGGGATGTCGTCACCACTGAACGGGGGAGGGGGAAAAGATTATATAGGGGTGAAACCCCTGTAGGGCGGGAGGGTGGGTAGATAGACAATGTCTAAAAACGGGGGGGGCTTTTCTGGTATAATAAAGGCCATGAAGAAAGAGCTGATGGATATCTTGGTCTGCCCGGTGTGCAAGGGCGAGCTGAAACTGACCGTGACCGAGGAGAAGGAAGAGATTATCAGCGGCTCCCTGCACTGCCCCAAGTGCCGGATGGATTACCCCATCATTAACAGCATCCCCAACCTGTTGCCGCCGGAGCAGCGCGCTTAATCGGGCGTGTAGATAACGCCGGTCTGGGGGGATTCCCACACCTCTACGTTAGAGATGGTCACCGACGCCAGCCTGGGTTTAAGCTCTTTATAGATGGTGGCGGCGATGTTCTCCGCCGAGGGATTTATCTTATCGAAGGGGGGGGCATCATTGATGCAGGTGTGGTCAAAGCGGTCTACAACCCCGGCCAGATGCTTTTTCAACTCCACGAAATCGTAGGCCAGGCCGATGTCGTCAAGACCTGATGTCTCTACCTTCAGCACCACCCTGTAGCGGTGGCCGTGCATCGCCTCGCACTTGCCCCCGTAGCCCCGCAAATAGTGGGCGGCGTCAAAGTGCTGCTCTACCGATATCTGGTACACCCTAGCCGCCTTCCCACTTGAAGACGCCCTGGACTTCCTTGGCCGCCTTGAGCAGCTGCTTGATGGTCTGGCCGCTTACCGGGTGGGTCAGGTCGGGGGCAATCTCTACCAGCGGCACCAGCACGAAAGCCCGCTGGTGAAGCCGGGGGTGGGGAATAACGAGTTCTGGCGTATCGATGACCTGGTCGCCGTAGAAGAGGACGTCGATATCGATGATACGGGGGGCACCGGTGGGGCCGGTACGGCCCATCCTGGCCTCGATGCCCTTGGCCAGAGCCAGCAGCCCCTCGGGGGGTAATAAAGTGCTGGCCTCACAGACCAGATTGAGAAAACGGGGCTGCTCCACATCGCCCACTGGTTCGGAGTCATATATCGAGGAAATCTTCACCAGGCGCAGCCTCTCCGAGAGCAGCGCCAGCGCCCGGTCCAGATTGGCCTGGCGGTCTCCCAGATTGGAGCCCAGACCGAGATAGGCGGTTACCGCTTCAGTGGCCACTTTGCCTCCTTCTGATAATAGCATCGCACATCCGGCACACCCGCACCACCGGCCCGACCTGGTGGACACGAACCATATCAGCACCATTGGCGATGCCGATGGCTACCGAGGCGGCGGTGCCCTCCAGGCGCTCACTAACGGGCAGGTCTAACACCCTGCCGATGAAAGACTTGCCGGAGGGGCCGATTAAAAGGGGCCTTCCCATCTCTTTTAATTCGGCCAACCGCCGGATTATCTCCAGGTCATGCCGCCAGGTCTTACCGAAACCGATGCCGGGGTCTAAAATGATGTTCTCTTTGGGCACGCCTGCCTGCGAGGCTATCTCCAGACTTCCCTTGAGAAAAGTTATAATCTCGGCGATGGGGTCGGCATAGTCGGCGGTATCACGCTTGAGGGCGGCGTCGTAGCCGCCTTTATCGCGCTGGTTACTCATCAAGACCAGGGGCACCTTCCACTGGGCGGCCAGCTCGGCCAGACGGGGGTCGTGCTTTAAGCCCCACTGGTCGTTGAGCATCACCGCTCCCGCCTCCAGCGCCCGAAGCGCCACCTCCGATTTATAGCTGTCAATGCTTACCGGGACGGTCAGCTCGGCGGCCAGCCGCTCGATAACCGGAATCACCCGCCGCAGCTCCTCTTCAGCCGATACCGGCGGGGTGCCGGGGCGGGTGGACTCGCCGCCGACATCGATTATGTCAGCGCCTTCTTCGGCCAAACGCTTTGCCCGGGCCAGAGCGGCTTCGACATCGTCACCGACGCCGTCACCGGAAAAAGAGTCCGGGGTGACGTTGAGGATACCCATAACGTAGGTGCGCTCCCCCCAGCGCAACTCCAGGTTCCCGCAGCGGGTGACGGCTAAAGTGGACCGGCTTTCCATAGCTAACCATATTTTAGCACCCTTTGGGCGGCGTGGCTAGGTTGAAATCACCCCAAGGCCTTGAACGAAGGCTACTGCGATGTAAAACCGGCGTCTATGACAAGCTCGCTGCCAGTAACATACTTCGCTTCATCAGATGCCAGGTAGAGAACACCAAAAGCGATATCGTCCGGTTCACCAATATAGCCTAATAGAGTCCTATTTCCAATGTTCTTTTTCACTGCCTCAGCTCCCTCTGGAGCATTATCTATTACCGCTTTAAGCATGGGAGTCATGATGTAGCCAGGATGAACTGAGTTTACCCTAATTCCATATTTTGCGTAGTAGTAGGCATCCGATTTGGTAAGCAGTCTCACACCTCCCTTGGCCGCATGATACGTAGGGTCCTCGCCGCCAACCAAGCCAAATGCAGAGGAGAAGTTAATAATACTTCCCCCACCCGCCTTCTTTATATACGGGGCAGCGTGTTTCGTGCAGAGAAAGACTCCCTTGAGGTCAACATTGATAACCCTTTCCCAGTCCCTTTCTTCTATCTCATCACTGGGTCTATGCCATCCGGGGATGCCAGCATTATTGACCAGTATATCAATTTTCCCAAACTTCTTGTGAATGTCGCTGAAGGCCTGTGAAACTTCCCTTTCACTACTTACATCAATATGCCAGTATTGAGCTATACCACCATTACCTTCAATCTCTGAGGCCACCTTCCTGCCGGCTTCATCGTTAATATCAGTTACGGCAACCTTGGCCCCCTCTTTGGCCAGCATTAAACAGGATGCCTTCCCGAGTCCAGATGCACCGCCGGTCACAATGGCTGCTTTACCCTCTACTCTGCCCATCTTGTGACTAAACCTCCTTTGTTATCATCTTTCAAATTAGTAGACACAAGCGTATTGTACCACAGAGAGAAAATGGGTAAACCCCGGTACCTCTCAATATGAGATTTAGCTTCGGGGGGGGTATTTTTCCCACCCTCCCACCCTACAGAAGTGATACTTCTATCAATTTCTTTTTAG
>JAUWGI010000092.1 GCA_030606505.1 Deltaproteobacteria bacterium | reverse complement strand
AAAGGGTTTCACCTCTTTAGACTCTCAACCCCCAACCCCCTGAGAAAAAAATTTATAGAAGTATCACTTCCGTAGGGTGGGAGGGTGGGAAAGAAGACTCTTTCTAAAAACTGGGCTAATCCCTCCCCTTATCCCCCCACCCCACTTTGTAACCTTGTCTTTCTTCTCCTACCCGGTCTCCCCCTTTGGTAAAGGGGGATTTCCCCCACCTCAAATATCAGCCAGTTCTTCCCAGATTACATCCTCTAGCTCAAATATGGGCCCGTCTTTGCATACCTGCTTCAAGCCCTTTTTAGTCTTTACCGTGCAGCCGTAGCAGACGCCCAGCCCGCAGCCCATTCTCATCTCCAGGGAAATCTGGGCTGGCTTATCTTTTAGTTCCGGCATCCGGGCCATGGTCCGGTACATGTCAACCGGTCCGCAGGCAAAGACCTGGTCGGCGCCGCCGGTAAAACCGGGCAGTATATCGGTTATCAGTCCCTTTTCCCCCGTGCTGCCGTCCTCGGTGGCGGTAACGAGCCTGACTCCGGCGGGCAATAGCCTGATCGGGTAAAGCTGGCCGGCAGCTGGTGCCCCCAGCAGCAGGGTTACCTCTTTCCCCTTACTGATGGCTTCATTGGCCATAAAGACCAGCGGGGCAATACCGATGCCACCCGCCACCAGCAGCAGCTTTTTAGAGTCGGGATGGATGGTGTAGCCATTGCCCAGGGCCCCCAGCAGGTTTATCTTATCGCTGGCCTGGCACTGGGATAGCCACTGAGTACCCCTCCCCACAACGTTAAATAGCAGGGCAAGCTTGTTCCCGTCCAGCTGGTGGATACTCAGCGGGCGGCGCAGCTGGTATTCTGCCCCCTCCCCGCAGCGCACCATGACGAATTGCCCCGGCCGGGCCGGGGGGGCGATAGGGAGGCAGTCCAGCCGGATAAGGTAGACTCCGGGCATTATCTCGTCATTAGAAATAACGGTAGCTTCGGCTTGTTTCAAGCGGGTTCCTTTCCCCGGTAGTCCGGCAGCGGCTGGGCGCTGTAGATCTGGCTCCCCATCAGCCGTACTTTTAGGGCGGCCTGGGCGGTATCCAGAGAGGTAAAGCAGGGGATGCGCTTTTCGGTGGCCGCCCGGCGTATCTGGAAGCCGTCCCTTAGAGGGATGCGCCCGCCGGTAATGGTATTGACGATGCCGCTTACCGTCTGGTCGTTGATGATATCGATAACATTGGGGTGCCCCTCGCCCAGCTTCTTGGTTATCATGGTTACCGGCAGCCCGGTGTCCTCAATCATGGCGGCAGTGCCTTCGGTAGCGTAGAGTTTATAGCCTGTCTCGGAGAATTTCCGTATCATGGGCAGCGCCTCCGTCTTATCCCGGTCAGCGATGCTGAATAGTATTCCTCCTTCAGGCAGTAGCAGCAGTCCGGCGGCCTGGAGCGCCTTGGCCAGGGCGGCATCGAAACTGTAGTCGATGCCCATCACCTCGCCGGTGGACTTCATCTCCGGCCCGAGGTAGGTATCGACGCCGACCAGCTTGGACATGGAAAAGACCGGGGCTTTAACGGCCACCAGCTTCTGCCGGGGCCACAGCCCGGTTTTATACCCCTGCTCCTTGAGGGTCTTACCCAGCATGACTTTGGTGGCTACGTTGACCATGGGCACGCCGGTGACCTTGGAAAGGAAGGGGACGGTGCGGCTGGCTCTCGGGTTCAGCTCCAATATATAGACTGAAGACCCCTGGTTGTCACTGTCGGGCATAATCACAAACTGGATGTTCATCAAACCCTTGATTTTGAGCCCCAGCCCTATCCTGACGGTATAGTCGACGATGGCGGCTACCTCGGCCTCGGTCAGGTTCACCCCGGGGTAGACGGCCATGGAATCGCCGCTGTGGACGCCGGCTCTCTCGATATGCTCCATTATCCCCGGAATCAGCACGTCCTCCCCGTCGCCGATGGCGTCGGCCTCGACCTCTTTGCCTTCCATGTACTTGTCGATGAGGACGGGGTGCTTGGTGTCCAGTTCCAGGGCCAGCTTGATGTAGCGGTTGAGCTCGTTGGCGTCGTGGACTATCTCCATGGCCCGCCCGCCGAGGACGTAGCTGGGGCGGACCAGCACCGGGTAGCCGATGTGCTCGGCCACGCTGATGGCCTCGTCCAGCGAGGTCACTCCGGCTCCCGGCGGCTGGGGGATATCCAGCTCGCTCAGGAACTGCTCGAAGCGGCGCCGGTCCTCGGCCAGGTCGATGGCTTCGGCGCTGGAGCCGAGCAGGGGCATGCCGTTGCGGGACAGTGGCTCGGCTAAGTTTATGGCGGTCTGGCCGCCGAACTGGACGATTGACGGCGGCGCCCCGCCGTCAGCGCTTTCGTTTTCCAGTATATCGCGCAGGCTCTCCTCATCCAGGGCTTCAAAGTAGAGGCGGTCGCTGGTGTCGAAATCGGTGGAGACCGTCTCCGGGTTTGAGTTTACCATAATGGCTTTGTAACCCGATTCCTGTAGCGCCCAGGCGGAGTGGACGCTGCAGTAGTCAAATTCAATCCCCTGGCCGATGCGGATAGGCCCGCTGCCGATGACTATCGACTTGTTTTGTTCAAGCGGTTGAGCCTCGTTCTCCTGCTCGTAGGTGCTGTAAAAATAGGGGGTGCTGGCGTCGAACTCGGCGGCGCAGGTATCGACTATCTTGTAAGCCGGGCGGATGTCCCAGTTGTGGCGCTGTTCTCTTACCTGCTCGGGCAGGCGGTCGGCCAGGGTGCCGATTTGTCCGTCGGCAAAGCCCAGCCGCTTGGCCTGTAGCATAAGCTCCGGGGTCAGGGGCTGAGATAATAACGCCTTCTCCATATCGACGATGTTCTGGAGCTTGGTGGTAAACCAGAGGTCAATCCTGGTATGCTCGGATAGCGCTTTAGCGGTTATCCCCCGCCTCAGGGCGGCCATCAGCGCCCACAGCCTCAGGTCGGTAGGCTTTAACGGGTAGGCATCAATATCTGTTCCCAGCTCCCAGCTCGGGTCTTCCCAGAGCAAAGACCTTTTGCCGAACTCCAGAGAACGGACTGCCTTCTGCAAGGCGGCTTCAAAGCAACGGTCAATAGCCATCACCTCGCCGGTGGCTTTCATCTGGGTGCCGATAATCCGGTCGCCGGAGGCGAACTTGTCGAAGGGCCAGCGGGGAATCTTGACCACCAGGTAGTCCAGCGCTGGCTCGAAGGCGGCCATGGTCTTGCCGGTCACCTGGTTGCGGATTTCATCCAGCCGCTTGCCCACGGCTATCTTGGCGGCCACCCGGGCGATGGGGTAGCCGGTGGCTTTGCTGGCCAGTGCCGAGCTGCGGCTGACCCGGGGGTTGACCTCGATGACATAGTAGTTCTGGCTGTTGGGGTCGAGGGCGAGTTGTATATTACAGCCCCCCTCAATCCCCAGGGCGCGGATAATCTTGAGACTGGCCGTCCGCAGCATCTGGTACTCTTTATTGGTCAGTGTCTGGCTGGGCGCCACCACGATGCTGTCGCCGGTGTGCACTCCCATCGGGTCGAAGTTCTCCATATTACACACGGTGATGCAGTTATCGGCGGCGTCCCGCATTACTTCATATTCTATTTCCTTCCACCCCACCACCGATTTCTCCACCAGCACCTGGTGAATGGGGCTGGCGGCTAGTCCGGCGGCGGCTATCGTATCCAGTTCCTTCTTGGTAAAGGCCATGCCGCCCCCCGTCCCCCCCAATGTGTAGGCGGGACGGATGATTAAGGGTAAGCCAATTTCTTTGGCGACCTTGTGGGCTTGCTTGAGTGTGTTGACCGTGGCGCTCTTGGGGGTCGGCTCGCCGATGTCGGTCATCAGTT
>JAUWGI010000018.1 GCA_030606505.1 Deltaproteobacteria bacterium | reverse complement strand
AATCTCTCTATGGAAAACCGGATCGGTGATGCCAAAGGGCTGCCCGTTGAAGAACCGAAGTACAACCTCCCAGTTCCCCTGGGCTACCAGACCAAATATTAGACTGAGCAGTACCGTTCCTATGATAACATTCCACCTGAGTATCGGCTGTAGCCGGCGCACTATGGCCCAGGGCCAAAAACTTGGCTCAGTCTTGGGTGCCAGGCGTGTCGCCAGCACCAGGTTTCCCAAAAACAAGATGAAAAAGATGATGGCTGCCGAGAAGAAGACGAGCACCTTGGTCTTCAGGATAGTAGTAAAGACACTGCCATAACCCAGACTGCTAAACCAGAGCCACTCGCTATACCACCCCTTGGATATATTTATGAGAATAAACAGGGTCAAGGCCCCAGCCAGTATTAAGACCACCCTGGCAGTCGTCCATCTGTGCTTAGCCGGCGGTGTGGGCTTCTCGTCCTTATCTTCCGGAAACCAGCGCTGCCATTGTCTGTCAAATGAACCCAATCTACTCACCCTAACCTTTCTAAATCATGGCCAGCTGGGTTACGCTGCTCTCTGACTTCCATCTCATCCGGGTTATTGAACGAACTTGGAGCCAGTGTAAGTGACAGGATAACACGTCCTATTCGTATCGGTCAATGCCGTACTCGCGAAAAGTATCCCAGTTAGTAATGGAGACCTACGCGGCTATCTGGAGAACATTTCATCGGAATGTTACGAGACAGCGTAGTCCAGCCCAGTCCAGCGAGAGTCCAACTTTAGTTCACCATATGGTTTATTATTCTTTGCCATGTAGTTAGATTCTAATTCCCCGCTCAGGCCAGGGTATAGCTCAGGTAAGCCTGCAGTAGGAACAGCGCTATCAGCGTCAGGCTGCACCAGCTCATTCTAAAGTATCTTCTCGGCCGGAAGTGAAGCCCGGCGATAAATACCCCCGTCATCACTATAACTATGCCGGCGGTGAACAGGTGGCTGGTCGATACCGCGTTCAGCACCGGTCCCGGCGCGTAGAGCAGGTCGTCTACGGGTATAACGGCCATGTTAAACAGGTTGGAGCCTATCATATTGGCCACCGCCATGTCCACGGCGCCTATCCTCATGGCGGCGAAGGCGACGGTGATTTCGGGCAGGGTGGTGGAGAAGCCGATGAGCAGGGTGCCGACGAAGCTTTCCCCCAGGCCAGTAATGGTGGCAATCTCCTCCCCGATAACCGCCAGCCAGGTTCCGGCGCCGATGATTAAGACGGCGCTTATTACGAAATAGAGGTAAACCCGGCGCATGGGTATGCCCCCGTAGTCCGGCTGTTCAATCAGCGGGCGGGCCGGCTGGCGTTGCTGGGAGCGGAAGATTTGCCACATAAAGAAGAAGTACAGGAGGATAATGACCGGGGTGTACCAGCCTATCCAGCCTAAACCCATGTCGAAAAAGCGGCTGCTGATAAAGATAGAGATAGCAGCGATGGCTACCAGGGTCAGGCTGAACCATCCCGTCAGCCGGTGAACGGGGCTGGCCATCCCGAGCAGGGAGCCGTAGCGGTAGGTAATATCGAGCAGGGCCAGGTTGAAGAGGTTAAATGCGTTGGCACCGAAGAGATTGCCGATGGTTAAATCGGGAGCGCCGACCAGGGTAACGGCGCTTATTCCGGTGAAGAGCTCGGGCAGGGAGGTGACCAGGGCGAGGAGGACAACCCCTATCCAGACTCTCCCTAAGCCGGTCCTGATGGCGATGATGTCACCGTACTTGGCTACCGCCCTCCCCGAGAAAAATATTACCAGGACGCAAAAGGCAAACTTTAACCAGACCAACCAGATCAAGGCTGACTCCTTTTAAGCTTAAGCCACTTTATTGACATGGTGCGTAAAAGTCAATATCGGCTCTTTTCGTTGCCGGCTGACTTCTGTTATAATAGCATAGTTTTAGCCTCATTTTCTGCGCTAGAAAAGAGATTTCGGAACAAATGTTTACGCTAAGCCAGATTCTGGCCATCGCCATTTTCGTTATCATGTTTGCCGCCATCATCTACGGCAAGGTGCACCGCTATATCCCCGCCCTCATTGGCGCCGCTCTCACCCTGGCGGTCGTCTTCCTGCTGGTGATGAGAAGCCCGGACTCAGTTGTCAGCGTCTTGAACCTGGGACAGCTGGGGCAATTTGGCTTCTGGGTACCGGGGCAGGAGCACATAGAATCCTACGGCGTAAACTGGCAGACCATTGTCTTTATCGGCGGCATGATGGTCATGGTGGAGGGGCTGGGGGAAGTCGGGTTTTTCCGCTGGATGTGCCTGCTGCTGGCCAAGATGGTCAACTACAAGGTCGTCCCCATACTGGTTGTCTTCATGCTGCTCTCCGGCTTCCTCTCCATGTTCATCGACAGCATCACCGTGCTCCTGTTCCTGGCCATGGTCACCATCGAGCTGTCCCGTGTGCTCAAATTCGACCCCGTTCCGGTAATAATCGCCGAAATTTTCGCCGCCAACACCGGCGGGGCGGCCACCATGTCCGGCGACCCCCCCAATATCATTATCGGCACCGGCCTCGGCTACACCTTCACCGACTTTGCCGCCAACACCGGTCCTATTGCCTGGATAGGGATGCTTTTCACTTTAGGCTTCTTTTACCTCGTCTTCCGCAAGAGCCTTACAACCCCTAAAAGCAATCCAGATACTCCCCCCATGCGCTATCCCCAGCCCAGCGAAGCTATTATCGACCCACTCCACTTCCGCATCAATGCCGCCATCTTCATCGCGATAATTGTTTTGATAGTAACCCATGCCGAAACCGGTATATCCATGGCATTGATAGGGGTTATCGCCGCCTTTCTTACCCTGCTGGCGGCCAGCCGCAAAGCCGTGCACGTTATTAGCCGGGTGGACTGGCGCACCCTGCTCTTCTTTATCGGGTTATTCGTCTGCGTCGGCGGCCTGGAGGAGACCGGCGTGCTGGGGATGCTGGCGCAGTATATCGGCCAGGTCTCCGGGGGCAATATAGTGCTGGTGATACCCCTCATCCTCTGGATATCGGCCTTCGCCTCGGCCATAGTCGATAACATCCCCTTTGCCGCCACCATGGTTCCGGTGATTGTTAATCTCTCCAAGACGGCTGGCCTTAAACTGCCCACCCTGGCCTGGACACTGGCTCTGGGGACGGATATCGGGGGCAACGCCACCCCCATTGGCGCCTCGGCCAATGTCGTCGGTACCGCCATCGCCGAAAAAGAGGGACATCCCATCAGCTGGGGCAGGTTCTGCAAATACGCCATCCCGGCCACGATTATGGTCCTCGGCCTTTGCTGGCTGTATTTATTAATAAGATACGCTTAAGGGAGGTGGAAAATGTGGAAGAAGATTCTGGTCCCGCTGGACGGTTCCGACCTGGCCGAGCTGGCTCTGCCCTATGCCGAAGAGCTGGCCAACGCCTTCGAGTCGGAGATTATCCTGTTGCACGTCAGTGAGCCTGCCGAAAGCCATTACCGGCATATGCACGAGCTCTACGTGAAAGGGGTGGCGGACAGGATGAAAGGCCGCATCGAAAGGGTCAGCCCGGTGGTCGTCTCCGGCAAAGCGGCTGACGAAATCATCAGCTATGCCGATAAAAACAAGGTCGGTCTCATCATCATGACCTCCCACGGCCGCTCCGGCATAATGTCGTGGGCGACCGGTAGCATCGCCAGCAAGCTGCTTCAAGCCGCCGCCGTGCCGCTGCTGATGGTCAGGGCGGTGAAACCTGGGAGTAAGGTGCAGCGGCCGGTCCTGCTCAACCGGATTCTGCTTCCCCTGGACGGTTCTGTAGCCGGTGAGGCGGCGGTGCCCTATGCCGGGGAGCTGATGAGCCGGCTGGAGTCGGAGGTTACCCTGTTCGAGGTGGTTTCGTCGGGGCGGCATATTCGCTCGGTGGGCGGTCTGGACTATATCAGCTACCCCGAAGAGCAGATGGCCATGTTCAAGAAAGATGCCCAGAAATACCTGGACGGGGTTTACCGTAAGCTCAAGAGGCGTAAGGGCACGGTCGAGGTTACCCTCAAGGTCGGCGACAAGGTGGGTGATGTCGGGCAGGAAATCCTCAAGTTCGCCGAGGAAAAGGGCGTCACTCTGATTGCCATCTCCAGCCACGGGCACTCGGGCATCAAGAAGTGGGTCTTCGGCAGTATCGCCAACAAGGTGGTGTTAAACAGTAAGTCGCCGGTGCTGGTGGTAAAGGCGCTGGGGGAAAAGGTCTAGCCAGTTTGCATTATAATTAGATTTTAGGTTATCATATAGGGTTACTTTATCATATCAGGCACCTCTGCCCCTGTAGCTCAGTTGGATAGAGCGCCAGCCTCCGGAGCTGGGTGCGAGCGTTCGAGTCGCTCCAGGGGCGGTTTAATTAAAAGCTTAAGAGGCTAAATTGGCAGGCAAAAACGGACTCATTGAAATCAGATGGCACGGTCGGGGCGGGCAGGGAGCGGTCACCTCGGCGGAGCTGGTGGCGCAGGCGGCTATCAGCGAGGGCAAGTACGCCCAGGCCTTCCCCAGCTTCGGCCCGGAGCGCAGGGGCGCCCCGGTGCTGGCTTTCGTTCGGATAGATAGCCAGCAGCCCATCAGGATAAGGGCGGAAATTACCCATCCTGACGTGGTGGTGGTGCTTGACCCCGGCCTGCTCAGCATTGTCAATGTTCTCTCCGGCCTCAAAGAAAACGGCCTGCTGGTGATTAACACCAAAAAATCGTTCGAGGATATCGCCGCCCGGTTCAAGACCAGGTGCAGAATAGCCAAGGTTGACGCCAGCGCTATCGCCAGAGAGGTTTTAGGTGTTCCCATCACCAATACCACCATGGTCGGTGCCCTGATTAGGGCCACCGGCGTGGTCGAGCTGGAATCGGTGGTCGAGCCGCTGAACAACCGCTTCGGCCGCATCGCCGAAAGAAATGTCAACGCTATGAAAAAGGCTTACGAAGATACTCAGGTGAAGGAGCTATAGGGGATGGCCAAGCGCAAGCCCAAATCAGAAGGCGAAATGACCTGGAAAGACCTGGAAATCGGTGCCATCGTTACCGAGCCGGGCAACGCCAGCTGGTATAAGACCGGCGACTGGCGGTCGCAGCGTCCCACCTATGATTTCAAAAAGTGTATTAAGTGCGCCCTCTGCCAGATATTCTGCCCCGAGGGCTGTATTTTACAGAACGATGACGGCTACTTTGAGGCTGATATGTACTACTGCAAGGGTTGCGGCATCTGCGCCAGGGAGTGCCCCACCGGGGTAGTAACCATGGTCGAGGAGGAGGAATAATGGCCGAGAGAGTGGGCATTGAGGTCTCGGTGGCCATCGGCGATGCAGCCAGGCTGGCCAATGTTGATGTTATTGCCGCCTACCCCATCACCCCCCAGACCCACATCGTGGAGCACCTTGCCGAGCTGGTGGCCAACGGCGAGCTGGACGCGGCTTATATTCCTGTGGAATCGGAGCACTCGGCGATGAGCGCCTGCCTCGGCTCGGCGGCGGCCGGCGCCAGGACATTCACCGCTACCGCTGGCCAGGGTCTGGAGTTGATGCACGAGGTGCTCTATGTCGCCTCATCCATGCGCTTTCCCGTGGTCATGACGGTGGCTAACCGGGCGCTGTCATCGCCTTTAAGCGTCTGGGGCGACCACTCCGATGTCATGGCCGTCCGCGATACCGGCTGGATTCAAATATTTACCGAAAACGGGCAGGAAGTCGTTGACCACGTCTTCTGCGCCTTCCGCATCGCCGAAGACAACAAGGTCCTGCTGCCGGTTATGATTCACCTTGACGGCTTTCACCTGTCGCACGTTATCGAGCCGATAACCTTCCCCGAACAGAGCAAGGTTGATAAGTTCCTGCCGCCCAATAGCTATCCTTTGCCCCTCCACCCCGATAGACCGGTAACCATGGGCGATTTCGCCCCGCCCATCATCTACCCGGAGGCAAAGTGGGCGCAGGAAGTAAATTTAAGGGCTTCCAAAGAGACAATTTTAAAGTGCTGGCAGGAATTCGCCGATATTTTCGGACACCGCTACTCGCCGGTGGAAAGCTACCACGGTGAAAAGGCTAAGACCCTGCTCTTAACTATGGGCAGCTTCAGTGAAACGGCCATGACGGCCATAGACAAGATGCGGGGCAAGGGTAAAGACGTGGGGCTGGTAAGGCTCCGCCTGTGGCGCCCCTTCCCCTTCGAAGAATTTCGCCGGGCGGTAGCCGGCGCCGAGACGCTCATCGTCGTCGATAGGGCGCTTTCTTTTGGCGGCCCCGGCGGCCCCGTCTGCTCCGAGGTCAAGGCGGCGCTGTACGGTGAAGCCAAAAAGCCCAAAGTGGTCAGCTTTGTTGCTGGCATCGGCGGCCGGGATATCAGCCCGTCTGACTTTGAAACGATAGTAAATAAGGGCATAAAAATCTCAGAAAAAGGCTCCCCCAACGAGTTCGAGATATTCGGGGTGAGAGAGTAATGCAGAACTACGGCGTCTATGTCCCCAGACTGGTAACCAAGAAAGAAAACTTTGCCCCCGGACACCGGGCCTGCATCGGCTGTGGCGAAGCCCTGGCGGTGCGGCTGGCCTGCAAGGCGCTGGGGCAGAATGTCATCATCGCCAGCGCCACCGGCTGCATGGAGATAGTCTCCTCCCCCCTGCCGACTACTTCCTGGAAAGTCCCCTGGATTCACACCCTGTTCGAGAACACGGCGGCGGTGGCTTCCGGAATAGAGTCGGGATTAAAGATGCTGATGAAGAAGGGCCGCATAGCCCAACAGGATATCACGGTGGTAGCTATGGCCGGCGACGGTGGCACCAGCGATATCGGCCTCCAGGCGCTGTCGGGGGCTATGGAGCGGGGGCACAACTTCGTCTATTTGTGCTTCGACAACGAAGCCTATATGAATACCGGAATACAGCGCTCTTCGTCCACCCCCTACGGCGCTTCCACCACCACCTCTCCGGCGGGCAAGGTGAGCATCGGCCAGGTCAGCTGGAAGAAGAATATGCCGGCAATCGCCGCCGCCCATAATATCCCCTACGTGGCAACGGCCTGCCCCAGCTACCCCTTTGACCTGATGGACAAGGTGGAGAAGGCGGCGGCCACACCGGGCCCGGCCTACGTTCATATATTGTCGGTCTGCCCCACCGGCTGGAGATGCCCCGTGGATTTATCGGTCAAGCTGGGCCGCCTGGCGGTAGAGACCGGGATATTCCCCCTCTACGAGGTGGAGAACGGCCAGTATAAGCTTAATTTCGATTTCCCCAGGCTCAAGCCGGTTACTGCCTACATGAAGCTTCAGGGAAGATTCAGGCACCTGTCCGAGGATATTATCGAAAAGATACAGCAGCGGGTAACTACTGACTACGCCGAACTCAAGGAGAGAGCTGTTGAAGGCTGAAGTTAAGCCGACCGGGCAGAAGGTAAAATCGATACTGGCCCGGTACCAGAGCGACCCCGGGATGCTGGTGCCGATTTTGCAGGATGTCCAGGCGGAGTACAACTACCTGCCCAAGGAAACCCTGGTGCTTGTCGGCGAGGGTCTGGATGTCCCCTTAAGCCAGGTCTACAGCGTGGCTTCTTTTTTCAAGGCTTTCAGCCTCAAACCGAGGGGGCGGCACCTGATTAACGTCTGCCTGGGCACTGCCTGCCACGTCCGGGGGGCGGTCAGGGTCATTGATGAGATTGAGCGGGAGCTTAACATAAAATCCGGCGAAACAACGGAAGATCTGAGATACACCCTGGAGACGGTTAACTGCGTCGGGGCCTGCGCCCTGGGGCCGATAGTCGTCATCGACGGTAACTATTCGGGGCAGATGACCGGCAGCAAGGTAAAACCGCTACTGGAAAGCTATAAGTAATGGCGAAGAAGCAGCAAACATCTAACTGGCTGGGCTCTGTGGTCAAGCTTGAGGCTCTCCGCAACGCCATAGCGGCCGAGAGAGATCCGGACAAGCCCTGCATAACGGTATGCGGCGGCACCGGCTGCCACTCTTTCGGCAGCGAGGGGGTCAGCGACGCCTTTAAAGCAGAGATTACAAAGAATAAACTGGCCAATAAAATAGACGTAAAGGTCACCGGCTGCCACGGCTTCTGCGAGAAGGGGCCGCTGGTGGTCATCAAGCCCAAAGATATTTTCTACCAGAAGGTCAGTGAAAAAGATGTCCCCGAGATAATTGCCGAGACTATTATCAAGGGCAAGGTCATTGACCGGTTGCTCTATGTTGACCCCGATACCGGCCAGAAGATAACCTATGAGCCTGAAGTGCCCTTCTATCAGAAACAGAAACGGCTGGTCTTCGGCAACAATGGCCTGATTGACCCCACCCGCATTGAAGACTATTTAGCCGTCGGCGGCTACGCCGCTCTGGGCAAGGCGCTTTCTAATATGACCCCTGAGGGAATCATTGACGAGGTCAAGAAGTCGGGCCTGCGGGGGCGGGGCGGCGGCGGATTCCCCACCGGCGATAAATGGCAGAGCTGCCGTGATGCCGAAGGCGAAAAACGCTATGTAATCTGTAACTGTGACGAAGGCGACCCCGGTGCCTTCATGGACCGGAGCTTGATGGAGGGCAATCCCCACAGCGTTCTGGAGGGGATGATTATCGGCGCCT
>JAUWGI010000024.1 GCA_030606505.1 Deltaproteobacteria bacterium | reverse complement strand
CGCTTCGTCACCGGCACGGTCAGGCTGAAATTACATAAAGGCAGCTCAACTGTAGTGGGGCGCAAGTCCCCCTATTCCCTCTACAGCCACGACCTGGCCACCTATGATAAGGGGGATGTCTTCGACCAGAGTGCCGCCGTCGGCTTTATCCACCTGTGGGGGCTGCCCGCCCGCACCCAGGCACGGATGCAGGGCAAAAAGAAAAAGGAAGGCTAAAATGAGCCAAATAAGGGGCCGCTTTAAAAAGGCGGCGGATAAAAAAGTAGACCAGTACACCGCCTCCATCCCCTACGACTGGCGCCTCTACCCCTACGACATCGCCGGCAGCATCGCTCACGCCCGCATGCTGGCAAAGCAGGGCATTATAACCGATAAAGAGGCGGAGACCATCTTCATCGGCCTGAACGGCATCAAGGAGGAGATAGCTTTAGGCCAGTTTCTCTTCAAGGCGGAGCTGGAGGACATCCACATGCACATCGAAGCCCGCCTGATAGAGAAAATCGGTGAGGTGGGGGGCAAACTCCACACCGCCCGCTCCCGCAACGACCAGGTGGCGCTGGATATGCGCCTCTTTACCAGGGACGCCGTCGCCAACACCCTGGTCGAGATGGGCGAATTCCAGAAGGCACTCGTCAATTTAGCCGAGGCCAACAAAGAGGTAATTATCCCCGGCTATACCCACCTGCAGACGGCCCAGCCGGTCTTATTGGCGCACCACCTGCTGGCCTACTTTGAGATGCTCCAGCGCGATACCGCCCGCTTTATAGACTGCCTCAAGCGCGTTGATGTCATGCCGCTGGGCAGTGGCGCACTGGCCGGCGTCGCCTATAATATTGACCGCGAATTTTTAGCCAAAGAGCTTGGCTTCAGCCAGGTGAGCCGGAACAGCCTGGACGCCGTCTCGGACAGGGACTTTATTTTAGAGTACGAAGCGGCGGCAAGCTTCTGCATGATGCACCTCTCCAGATTAGCCGAAGAGATTATTTTATGGTCATCGGCAGAGTTTGGCTTTATCGAGCTTGACGAAGCCTACGCCACCGGCTCCAGCATCATGCCCCAGAAGAAGAACCCCGATGTCGCCGAGCTGGTACGGGGCAAAACGGGCCGCGTCTACGGCAGCCTGATGGCTCTGCTCACCACCATGAAGGCGCTGCCCCTGGCCTATAACCGCGATTTGCAGGAGGATAAAGAGGGCTTCTTTGATACCGTGGACACCCTGCTCTCCACGCTCAATGTCTTCGCCGGCATGGTCAAGACGCTCAAGGTAAATGCCGAAAACGCCGGCAAAGCGTTAGAGAGAGGCTATATCCTGGCCACTGACCTGGCCGACTATCTGGTCAAAAAAGGCGATTCTTTTCGCGCCGCCCACGAGACAGTAGCCAAACTGGTGAGCTACGCTATCGAGCAGAATAAACCGTTTAGCAAACTCACCCTTACCGAATATAAAAAGCTCTCTAAATTATTTGAAAAAGACGTATTTTCTATAACTGTGGAGTCCTCTCTGGCCGCCCGTGATGTCGTCGGCGGTACCGCCCCCAGACAGGTAGAAAAGGCGTTAAGCGCTGCCAAGAAAGCCATAGGAGACAGGGGTGGCGGCTAAGCCGGAGGTAAAGCTCGCCCCGTCTATTCTCTCCGCCGATTTCGCCCGCCTCGGCGAGCAGGTTGCCGAAGCGGCTAATGCCGGCGCCGACTATATCCACATAGATGTCATGGACGGCCGGTTCGTCCCCCCCATAACCGTAGGCGCTCAGGTGGTAGCGGCTATCCGGCCCTGGACAGGCCTCCCCCTCGATGTCCACCTCATGATTGAAACGCCGCAGCAGCAGATTGAGCATTTCGTCAGGGCCGGTGCCAATATTATAACTGTGCACATAGAGACCTGCCCCGATATTGAGCAGGTGGTGCAATCAATTAAAGATTTGGGGGTCAAGGCAGGCGTTTCGCTCAACCCGGATACGCCGGCAAGTGCTGTCAGCGCCATCCTGCCCTCGCTGGACCTGGTTCTGGTGATGACGGTCAATCCCGGCTACGGCGGCCAGCCCTTTATCGAATCAACGCTGGATAAGATAGCCGACTTACGGGCGGAGCTGGATGAAAAAGGTCTAGCCGCCGAACTGGAGGTGGACGGTGGTATCAATGCCGAGGTCGCTCCCAGGGTGGTCAAAGCGGGGGCCAGGGTACTTGTAGCCGGGGCGGCCGTGTTCGGTTCGGGGCAGACGATAGCCCAGGCCCTCAGGGAGCTGAGGGAGAGCTTGCTCTAGCCTGCTTGTGCTGGCTGCGCAGGCAGCGGGTACAGAGGTTCATCTTTTTGGGCTTGCCCTCGATGGTAATGGTAACCGGGTGGATATTGGGTACCCACTTGCGGTTGGTATGTCGTTTAGAGTGGCTCACGTTGTGACCGAATTGAGGCGTTTTGCCACAGATATCGCACTTCAAGGTTTTTCTCCTTTGACTATCGGGCCGATTTAGGGTAGAATTTCGTCCATAAATATTAACACAGCCAGCCCCCGGTGGCAAGGTTGAGGTGATATGGCAGAAGCCAGGGCTATCAGCGGTAAAGATTTGCGGGATATGTTTGTAGCCGCCACCGGCTGGCTGGAAAAGAGCGCCGCCGATGTTGACGCCCTCAATGTTTTCCCCGTCCCCGATGGCGATACCGGGACCAACATGCTGCTCACCATGCGTTCCTCGATAGAGGAATCCTACCAGGCGGCTAACAGCGCTTCGGGGGTAGCCCGGGCGATAGCTAAGGGGGCGCTGATAGGGGCCAGGGGTAACAGCGGGGTCATCCTGTCCCAGATATGGAACGGTATGGCCCAGGGCCTGGACGAAAAGGACACCATGACCGGCGCCGACCTGGTCACCGCACTGCTAAAGGCGTCCAAGACGGCTTATAACGGCCTGAGCAACCCGGTGGAGGGGACCATTCTCACCGTAATCAGGGAGGCGGCGGAGGCGGCGGAGAAACACGCCGCTGAAGTCAGCAATGATTTAATCTCGGTTATGGAGGCCACCGTTGATGCCGCCAGGGAATCGGTGGCCAACACCCCCACCCTGCTGCCCGTGCTCAAGGAGTGCGGGGTGGTGGATGCCGGGGGGCAGGGTCTCTATACCATTCTGGAGGGCGCCCTCCACTACCTTAAGGGCGAGACCGAGCAGCTGGAGCTGCGCCGTCCCTGGATGGTGGCCAGCAGCATACCCCTCACCACCAAAGTTCCCCAGATGGTGGGGGCGATGGACGAGGTTCCCTACGGTTACTGCACCAATTTCGTCATCAAGGGGGCCGAGATTGACCCGGACAAGCTCCGCAAGCGGCTGGAAAAGAGAGGGGAGTCGGTGATTGTCATCGGCGACGATTCGGCGGTCAGGGTTCACATTCACACCCTGGACCCCGGCGAGATTATGCACTACGTTAACCCACTGGGCACCCTGCACCAGATTAATATACGCAATATGGATGAGCAGTACCGCGACTTTTTAGAGATGCAGAAGGAGCGGATGCCGGGGGTGGACACCGCCATCGTGGCGGTGGTGGCCGGGGAGGGCTTGAGCCAGGTTTTTACCAGCCTGGGGGCGACGATTATCGTCCCCGGCGGGCAGACGATGAATCCCAGCACCAAGGACTTGCTGCAGGCGGTGGAGGCGGTGCCCTCGGAGAAGGTTATCATCCTGCCCAACAACAAGAATATCGTGCTCACCGCCGAGCAGGTGCCCTCTCTGACCGGCAAGAAGATTAACGTGGTGCCCACCAAGACTATTCCCCAGGGCGTAGCCGCCCTCCTGGCTTTTGATTATGAGGCTGACCTGGAGACTAACGCCGTGAGTATGTACCAGGCGCATTCCGAGGTAAGGTCGATTGAGGTTACCCGGGCGGTGCGGGCCACCCGGCTGGGCGGGCTGGACATCAAGAAGAGACAGGCCATCGGTTTTCTGGATGGAGACCTGGTGGCGGTGGCTGATAAAGTAGACGAGGTGCTTAACCAAGCTCTGGAGAGGGTAAATCCCGATGAGGCCGAGGTGGTCACCATCTACTACGGGGCTGACACCAAGCTGGCGGAGGCGGAGCAGGTGGCGGCGGCTGTCCGCGAGCGCTATCCCCAGCTTCAGGTCGAGGTAGTCCAGGGCGGTCAGCCTCACTATAACTATATCGCTTCCGTGGAGTAAGGGTGGTTTTATTATGACGGTCAAGATTATTACCGATAGCCTGGGCGACATACCCCCCGAAGCCGTCCAGGAGCTGGGCATTACCGTAATCCCGATAAACGTTATCTTCGGCAGAATAAACTACCGCGATGGTGTTGACCTCACCACTGAGCAGTTCTACGATAAGCTGGCATCAAGCAAGATTTTCCCCACCACTATAGTGCCCTCGCTGGGCAGGTACGCCGATGCCTACGATAAGGTGGCCGAGGAGACCGGGGACATTCTGGTCATTACCAACTCCCACCGCCTCAGTGCCAGCTACGAGACGGCGCTGCTGGCCAAGGAGCGGATGAACAAGAAATGCCGGGTAGAGGTGGTTGATTCCCTGTCGACGATTCTGGCCCAGGGGCTGATAGTTATGGCGGCGGCCAGGGCCGCTAGGGACGGGGCCAGGCTCGATAAGGTTCTGGAGCTAACCCGCCATAATATCCCCCGGGCGCATACCCGTATGGCTTTCGATACTTTAGAATATTTGAGGCGGGGCGGCCGCATCGGCAAGGCCAGGACCTTCCTGGGCACGGTGCTCAAGATCAGCCCCATTTTAGGTATCAGGAACGGCGAGGTCTATCCCTTCGCCCGGGAGCACTCCCGCGCCAGGGCAATAGAATACCTCTATGAATTTGCCGATGGCTTTACCAGGATTGACGGGATAGGGGTGGAGGATGCCACCACCCCCGATGAAGCCGACGAGCTGACCCAGCGGCTCCAGTCCCGTTTCCCCGATGTGACCATCTACCGTGCCAAGGTCAGCCCGGGAGTAGGGGTGCATGTCGGCCCCCGGGTGCTGGGGGTGGCGGTGCTGGGCGACAGGGACTAATAATGACGGTTAAGATTGTTACCGATAGCGTGGCTGACCTGCCACCGGAGGTGGTCAAGGAGCTGGGCATTACCGTTATTCCGCTGGTGCTCCGCTTCGGCGCCGAGACCTACCGCGACGGCGTTGACCTTACCCCCGACCAGTTCTATGAAAAGCTGCCCACAAGTAAGGCCTTTCCGGCTACCTCGGTGCCCCCGCCGGACGCCTACGCCAAAGCCTATGACCGGCTGGCTGAGGAGGCCGATGCCATCGTGGTGGTGGCCGTTTCCTCTCGGCTCAGCGCCACCCATGAGGTGGCGTCACAGGCCGTCGGGCTGATGAGTAAGAAGTGCCGGGTGGAGGTAATCGACTCAATGACGGCGACTATGGCCGAGGGATTTATCGCTATGAGAGCGGCTCAGGCTGCCAAAGACGGGGCTAAACTTGATGAGGTGATGGCGATAGTCCAGAAGAACATTCCCCGGGCCGGTTTTCTGGCTGCCTTTGATACCCTGGAATACCTCAGGAAGGGCGGGCGCATCGGCCGGGCGCAGGCTTTTCTGGGCTCGGTGCTCAAGATAAACCCCCTTATCACCCTGAAGGACGGTCTGGTCGAGCCGGCGGGCCGGACCCGCTCTCGGGCCAAGGCGATAGACCACTTATATGATTTTGCCGCCGGCTATTCTCACATTGAGGAGCTATCGGTAGGCGATACCGCCTGCCCCGATGAAGCTGAGGCGCTGGTGGAACGTCTCGGCGCCGTATTTCCCAAAGAGCGCATCTATCGCTCCAGGATGACCCCGGTCATCGGCGCCCATACCGGCCCCGGTCTGCTGCTGGTGGCGATACTGGGGGATAAATAATAGCTATGACAGTTAAGATTGTTACTGACAGCGGTTCGGACATTACCCAAGAGGAAGCCAAACAGTTGGGTATTACCGTGGTGCCGGTATATCTTCGTTTTGGTGACGAAGTCTATCGTGACGGAGTTGATATAGATAGCGATGAATTCTATCATAAACTGATGACCAGCCCAATTCACCCATCTACTGCAGCCCCCTCACCGGGAGATTTCGCCAAGGTATATGAGGAAGTAGCACAAGAAACTGGCGAGATTGTTTCCATTCATATCACCAGCAGGCACAGTGCCGTCTGTGAGGCTGCGTTAGCAGGTAAGAAGATTGCAGAAGGGAAAGGACGTCGGATTGAAGTTATCGATTCTAAAGGTGTGACAATGTGGCAAGGTTTTGTTGCCATAGCTGCAGCTAAAGCTGCTGAAGCCGGATGCAGTCTACAGGAGGTGGTAGACAAAGCTCATGAGACTATTAGCCAGATGCGTGCTCTGGCACTTCTGGATACTGTAAAATACATGGTCAAAGGTGGGCGTCTGGGGAAGGCTCTATCTGCAGTAGAATCAATGCTTAACGTGAAGCTTCTAATTACTCTGCGTGATGGTGAGCTTCGCCCGGCCAAGATGGCGCGCACCCGAAGTAAAGGAATAGGCCAACTCCGTGAGTTCATAAGTTCAGCTTTACACATTGAGGATTTAGCTATAGTTTATAGCACCACCCCTGACGATGCTCAAACACTGGCCGAGTACGCAGGTTCGCTCTTTCCTGACATAGTGCCTCAGATAGTAAGACTGGGGCCGGCGCTGGGCGTCCATGCTGGTCCGGGGAGTTTGATTGTAGGCTTGAGGGAGAAGGTAAGCCCTATCAGGGAAGGGGCTGGTGAAGGAAAGCCCTTAAAGAAGAGAATTTCTCTGCCCTCGTTACATCTGCCAAGGTTGAGGTTTTCTTGCCCGCGGCTAGCCGCTTAGGTGAATGGAGACCAATCTGTGTTAACGAAGGTTGAGCCGCTGCGCAAGGTTCTTGAGTTGGAGCGGGAGAAGGGCTATGCCGATAAGGCGGTAATCGGCGGTCTGGATAAGTTCCTGCACCGCTGGGCGGCGCAGGAACTGGAATCAATAACCTCCCCCCGCCTTTTGAGCAATTTCAAAAAACTCCGTTTGGTTGATGCTAAATATGCCTCATTGAATCAGGAACAGCGTCAAAAGTGGATAGCCGATATCTTCGCCTTTCTGGAATCGACTAAAGAGGAAAAAGCCGAAGAAGAACCGCCCCCCAAGAAAAGCGTTACTATCCCCCGAAAGCGCCCTGCGGCGACACAGAAAGTAAATGGCCAGTCTTTAGACCTGCCCATCACCAGCCTTCAGGGAATCAGCACCGCCATGGCGGCCAAGTTCAAGAAGCTGGGGGTGCAGACGGTCAGGGATTTGCTCTATTTCTTCCCCCACCGCCACCTCGATTACAGCCGGACTAACTATATCTCCGAGCTTACCGAGGGCGAGGAGCAGACCATTACCGCCAACGTCTGGCAGGCGCAGGTGACCATGCTGGGGGGACGGCGGGGCACCGAGGCCATCGTCGGCGACGAGACGGGCAATGTCAGGGCAGTCTGGTTCAATAACCCCTATATCGCCAAAAGCCTGCCGACTAATGCCCGTGTTGTTTTAAGCGGCCGGGTAAGATTGTTCGGCGGCCGCCATGTCTTTGAGTCGCCGGAGTGGGAATTATTAGAGGATAAAGAGCTTGTCCATACCGGGCGTCTGGTGCCGCTCTATTCGCTGACGCAGGGACTCAAGCCCCGGCAGGTCAGAAAGCTGATGAAGCGGGTGGTCGACCGCTTCGCCGGGCAGGTGGCCGACTTTCTGCCCCCGAATTTAAGGGAACGCTGTAAATTAGTTGAGTTACCCCGGGCGATATTTCAGGCGCACTACCCTGAAGACGAAGCCGCCAAAGATGGTGCCAGAATTCGCCTCGCCTTCGACGAGCTTTTTCTGCTTCAGTTAGGCGTGCTGGGGAGAAAACACGAGTGGCAGGAGAGCCAGCCGGGCACCCCGGTAAGCGTTGAAAAACCGCTGTTGGAAAGCTTTACTAAATCCCTGCCCTTTGAGCTTACCCCAGCCCAGCAAAAGGTGCTTAAAGAGCTATTATCTGATTTAGAAAAGCCTGTAGCCATGTCCCGGCTGCTTCAAGGCGAGGTTGGCAGCGGCAAGACGGTGGTGGCTGCGGCGGCGCTGCTGGCGGCGGCCGCCAGCGGCTACCAGGGTGCTTTCATGGCCCCGACGGAAATTTTAGCCGAGCAGCATTTTGCCAGCGTCAGCGAACTCTTGTCCAGGACAGCCAGTGAAGTTTCAGAAGAAGACAACCTGCGCCGCTTTTCCGGGCTTTTGGCTAAACCGCTTACTGTTGCTCTCCTCATCGGAGATTTAGCTCAG
>JAUWGI010000051.1 GCA_030606505.1 Deltaproteobacteria bacterium | reverse complement strand
CATCTTTATGTCCATGAAGACGAGGTCAAAGGGAACCTGTTTGGCCGCCTCGATGGCCTGGTAGCCGTTCTCGGCGAGGACTACGTTGTGCCCTTCGTCTTCCAGTATCCCGCCCAGAGTCAGCCGGCTGCTCTTGAGGTCGTCAACTACTAAGACGTTGATTTTGTCCATCGTTTCCCCTCTTAGTTATAGCGCTGGCTTCCAGAATCTTCCGGGTGGGTAGGGAGAGGGTAAAGGTGGTCCCCTTCCCCTCCTCGCTCTTTACCTTGATGTCACCCTCATGCCGCTCCATGATGGTTTTGCATACTGAAAGCCCGAGGCCAACCCCCTTGGCTTTGGTGGTGAAGAGGGGGTCAAATATCTTCTTTTTAACCGAGTCGGGGATGCCCCTGCCGGTGTCAATAAACTCCACCTCGACAAATTTGCCTTTGTCGGTGGCCCGAATGTCGAGGCGGCCGCCTTTTTCCGGCATTGCCTGCAGGGCGTTGAGGGCGATATTGAGGAATACCTGCTTAATCTGGTCGCTATCCACCATCACCATGGGCAGGTTGTGGTTTATATCCTTGATTAGCGCCACGTTTTCCGGCACGGGGGTGTACCTGAGGGCATCCTCAATTATCCCGGCGATGTTGGCCGGCACCACCGTTGGCTTGGCTACCCGGGAGAAGCCGAGGAGGTCGGCTATCACCTTGTTGGCCGAGTTAACCTCCTCGTCGATGATATCCAGAAATTCTAGCACCCGCGGTTCTGTGGTCGGCAGGTTGGTATTGGTTACCCGCCTTCTGATATAGAAGCCGGCGTTCTTGATTGCCCCCAGCGGGTTGCGCAGCTCGTGGCTAACCCCGCTGGCCAGCTGGCCGATAACCGCCAGCTTTTCCGAGCGAATTAGCTGTTCCTGTGTTTCCAGGAGTTTATCGTTAGCGGCTTGGAGTTCCTCTTCTGTGGCCCGCAGTTCGGCGTTGGCTTTTTTCAGTTTCTCATGACTAACCTGAAGTTCCTCGGAGCGTCTTTTTATTGTGGAAAAGGCGTTGTTTATACTTTCTCCGAAGAGCCATGCCATGCAGGCCAGTACGAACGATATCATTATTGCTGTTGCTACTACTCCCCATCCCAGGCCTGTTTCTCCAGAGACGGTAAAGGCAGTTTCCCCCCCCATAAATACTATGAATAGTAGCAAAACGACGAAGCCGCTCAGGAAAAGGTATACCGCGGCGTAGAATCTGCCAGAGCGGGCCAGCCAGTAGCCTATGCCGGAGACGACCAGTGCGGCGACAGAAGAAATAAGGCCGGATACCCATGACTGCATCCCTGCGGCGAGGACATAAACCAGGAATATCCCTAATGCCCCCATAAGGACCCATATCAGACCGTTGAGTAAGCGTGTCCTCCGGTTCAGTTCAGACTGGTCAATTCTAGCTCCGGACATTAGTTTGCCCACCTGTCGCCTCCTGAATTTTATTTCATATCTTCTTATATATCCTTGCCTTGGCATTAACACACTCCAGCCTGGGGCGCAGGCTGTCCGTGGGCGTTTCCACCTCGCCTAGAACCAGATAGCCGGGAGTGGCCAGCGAGCCGTAGACCAGGCTTAAGACCTTCTCCTGGAGCTGTCTCTGCAGGTATATCAGGATGTTGCAGCAGAAAACGCAGTCCAGGGCGGTGAAGGGTGGGGGAGTGGTTGCCACCAGGTCGAAATGGGAGAAGCTGACCATCTGCCTGATGTTGTTATTGACCACATAGCCCTCGCCGTTGGGGCTGAAATGATTGGCCAGGACGGGTGGGGGGAGGCTCTCCAGCTCTTTCGGGGAGTATACCCCCGCCTCCGCCTCGGCCAGGGCCTGGCGGTTGATATCGGAGGCGTGGATTGATATCTCAAACTCGTCTAGCTGGTTACCCAGAAAATCAGCCAGCATGATGGCTATGGAGTACGGCTCTTCGCCGCGGGCGCAGGCAGCGCTCCAGATGCTCAAGCTAGGTTCCCCGTGCCTCATTTTTTGTGCCACCAGCCTGGGCAGCACCAGCCTGGCTACCTGCTGAAAGGTGTGCCGGCTGCGGAAGAAACCGCTTACCTTTATGGTGAGGTCTTCGGCCAGGCTCTGGTATTCTTCGGGGTGGCTCTCCAGGAAGCGCGTGTATTCCTCATAGGTGGTTGTCCCGGTGGCGTATAGCCGCCGCTGCAAGCGGCGGGTTACCGTCCCGCGCTTGTAATCGCGGAAATCGTAGCCCCCGCCCCGATATACCTTCTCCAGGAGGAGGTCTAGAGCCTTGCCATTGTTTCCGGTACTCACCCTTTCCACGTTGCAGCGTCACCCCTAGTAGGATTTGCCCATATTGTACCATAAAAGCGAAAAAAATGCCAGTAGTCAACTAAAGAAAATAGGCAAATCGGCTAAAATACATTCGTAATGGGCATTTTGGGGGATAGCGAAATGGTGACTTATTGCTTTTTAGTGGACAGTAGGCGTCGCAGTATGGGGATAAAGTCGGCCTTTACCGGTGGTGGGGGCAGAGCCTATCGCGGGAATATGCACCTGCCCTCTTTCCACCAGCAACATGAAGGAAAGCAGGTCAGTCCCAGAGGGCACTGGGTGGCCTGGGTGAGGGTTTCTTTTACTATCTCCGGCCAGTGGCCGAATTCTGTTTTTAGTTTGTCCTTAACCAGCTCGATAGTCTCAGCGGTTACCTGCTCTTCGGGTATCTTGAGCTCTTTAGCGCAGGCCAGGATATCGTCTCTGGTCAGCATGAAGACAATGTCTTTCCGGTTGTTCTCTGTCATTTTTATCAATCCTTTACTTTGGCGATGCTCTTGAGCAGGGTGAGAATGACCAGTGAGAGGCGCTGTACCTCGACAGGCTCCTGGGCCAGGGCCCGGGCGACGATGGGGTCCAGATGGGCGGCGCTGTTGGCCGCTCTGCTCTCGGCGGCGGTTGGGGGCTGGGGTGAGAAATAGCCGGCCAGGGTAAATAGTTCGCTCTCTTCGAAGCCTAGGTGGCGGGCGATCCGGCGCAGGACGTGGGCGGAGGGGAAGCGCTCGCCTCTCTCGATGCGGCCGATGTGGGATGAAGATACTCCGGAACTATCGGCAAGCTCCCTTAGCGTTAGCCCGGAGATAAGTCTCTGTTGTTTGATGATTCTGCCTAGATTCTGGCTGTTATAGTCTTGGTTTCTTTCCACCTTTGGTTCCTCCTTTATTTGGGTTATCCTCCAGTACAGGCCCACTCGCGGCGGCGCAGGATAGCCTTCATTCTGGCTACCAGCTCAGCCTGTCTTACCGGTCTGGCCAGGTAGAGGTCGGCACCGGCGTTTATCGCCCTGACCCAGCCCCGGGAACGGGGGGCGGTGCCCAGCAGGAGTATCGGAATACCAACTGCCTGGCGTAACTGGTGGCAGGTTTCAAAGCTGTCTTCCGCCAGCCCTTCCCCGAGAATAATCAGGTCGGGCCTTAGCTCACTTAAGCTGGACAGCGCCTCAGAGTGGTCGGGGAGGATGGCTACTTCGAAGCCCTCTTCGGATAAGGCTGAGACGCTTAGCTCATTCGAGGTGAGGTCACTTTTATCGATAATCAGCAGGTTGTTTTTGGTTTCTTCAGTCAACTTACTCTCCATTAAAATCGTTATAATTCCATCTTATAGGGGTGGAATTAATTGCCCATAAAATTGATGTAAAAATTCCGTTATAATTTTCCGCTTGAGGAGCACCGGGTACTATAAGTGCACTTTGGTAAGGTTTTGTTGACAGCAGGCAATTTTTGTGCTATTATGTGACCAACTGTCAACAAAATACACCCCCCGTTGAAGGACAATTAATTGGAACGTGTTGGTGAAATACAGGAAGATGCGGCTATCGAGATAGAAGCCCTGCGCCGGCGTGTGGCCGAGCTTGAGAGCCTGGAGACCGAGCAGAGACGGGCCGAGGAGCAATTGCTTATCACCGACCGGCTGGCCTCCATCGGTGAGCTGGCCTCGGGCCTTGCCCATGAGCTTAACAACCCGCTGACTGGTGTTATCGGTTTCGCCCAGCTGCTGCTGGGCAGAGACCTCCCTGATGAAATCAGGGAGGATATCAAGATTATCTATAGCGAAGCCAAGCGTGCCGCCGATGTTATGAAGAACCTGCTTATCTTTGCCCGCAAACATTCGCCGGTAAAACAGCTGGTGGATATAAACAGCGTCATTGAAAAGGTGCTGGTATTACGTGCCTACGAGCATAGGGTGGAGAATATCCAGGTGGTTACCCGTTTGGCTCCCGACCTGCCGCTGACCATGGCTGACTATTTTCAACTGCAGCAGGTATTTCTCAATATCATTATCAACGCCGAGCATTTCATGCTCGAAGCGCACCAGAGGGGTGCCCTGACCATTACCACCCGGTGTATCGGCAATAGTATCATAGCCTCCTTTACCGATGATGGCCCCGGGATTGCCAGCGAGGACCTGGTGCATCTATTTGACCCCTTTTTCACCACCAAGGAGGTGGGGGAGGGGACGGGGCTGGGCTTGAGCATCTGCCACGGGATAATAACCGAGCATAACGGCCTGCTGTATGCCGAGAGCAAACCGGGTAAAGGGGCTACCTTTGTCGTGGAACTACCAGTCCTGGCAGACAATAAATGACAAGGAGGAAGTCATGACTAGCTCCAGCGGCGTTAAAGGTAAAATCTTATCGGTTGAGGATGAGCCCAGCATCAGGCAGTTATGCCAGCGTGTCCTCACCAGCCAGGGATACCAGGTGGACTTTGCTATCAACGGGGTGGCCGCGGAAAGCATGTTGATGAAGGCGGACTATGACCTGCTTCTGGTTGATATCAAGACGCCGGTGATGGACGGCAAACAGCTTTATCGTTATATCAAGAAGAGATACCCGGAGCTGGCCGACAGAGTGATATTTACCACCGGCGATGTAATCGGTGATGATACCCGGGACTTTCTGGAGCAGACAGGGCGGCCGTTTTTGCTCAAACCGTTTTCTCCGGACGAGCTTAGAGCCCTGGTCAGGGATAACATGAGGAGATTGCAGAGCGTCTAATACTGAAGGTTGGCTGATAATGGCGGAAAAGCAGGCAGTAATATTAATCGTTGACGATGAGGTGATAGTCAGGCGGGTTCTATCGGAGAAGATGGGGGCGGCCGGCTACCGTTGTGAGCAGGCGGGCACCGCCGATGAGGCTCTGGCCAGGATAAAGAGCACCGACGTGCAGCTGGCGATTCTGGATGTCAAGATGCCGGGTATGTCGGGGGTTGAGCTGCTTGCCGAGATAAAGGCGGCCCACCCCGACATAGCCGTGATTATGGCGACAGCGGTTATCGACATCAGCACCGCTATCGAGTGCCTGAAGCAGGGAGCTTATGATTATATCACCAAGCCGTTTAACCTGGACGAGGTAGTGCTGAGCGTGGAGAGGGCTCTGGAGCAAAGAAGGCTGGAGCTGGAAAATAGGGACTATCAGCTGCACCTGGAGCAGAAAGTTAGCGAGCAGGCGCGGAAAATCCGCGCCGCCTTTCTTAATGCCGTAACGGCACTGGTCTACGCCCTGGAAGCCAAGGATAAGTATACCAGCGGCCATTCGCAGCGGGTGGCCGGGATATCGGTGGCTATCGCCGCCGAGCTGGGCTTATCCAAGCCGGAAATTGAAAAAATAAGGCTGGCCGGCCTAATCCACGATATCGGTAAGATCGGGGTGAGGGAGGCGGTCTTGAACAAGCCGGGTAAGGTAACTGCTAAAGAATACCAGCATATACTGTCTCATTCCGACATCGGTGCCCACATCCTGACGCCTATCGTTGAGGATGATGCCATCCTGAAGGCGGTGAGACACCATCACGAGCGCTACGACGGCACCGGTTATCCCGATGGGCTGTCCGGTAAAGAAATACCGCTGGCTGCCCGCATCCTGGCGGTGGCTGATACCTATGACGCTATTATCTCCGGGCGTCCCTACCGTGCCGCACAGAGCATCCAGACTGCCTGCGATGAGATAGAACACCACCAGGGTGGCCAGTTCGACCCCGAAGTGGTTGACGCCTTTCTCCGCATCAAAAAATCGGCTGAGCTGGTTGACACCAGCATATCAAAGATTTAACGGGCATTGCCCCCCCCTTTTTGATAAATGTTTTTCTTCCCACCCTCCCACCCTCATAGGCTTTACCTTTAAAATTCCCTTGAATGGGAGGTAGAGAAAAATAAGAGAGTGAAGTAGAGGCTTCGCCTCTCCCAACCCCCTTTTTAACGGTTCTCTTTCTTCCCATACCCGCCCGCCCTACAGAAGTGATACTTCTATCACTTTCTTCTCAGGGGGTAGGTATAA
>JAUWGI010000084.1 GCA_030606505.1 Deltaproteobacteria bacterium | reverse complement strand
AAAAACCCCTGGGATGTCCGGAGTGATGCGGAGCCTCCTTCGCGGTCTCCGCCTACGGATACGGAGTACTTTATCTCCCGGTTGTAGTGGTGTTAGCTGTTCCAGCGTTTCTTCCTCCTTCATCTTTAATTACCTCCATTTTCTGATTTGATTTTATAGGCTCACTTCAGTTGCTGGATTATTCGTCTTAAACGGTAGCGCCTGATGCGTCGGGGGTGGACGACCCTGTCGCCGGGTTTAGGCTGGTAGCTCTCAGTCATCTTTCACCAGTTTACTTGATTTTACCACCATGCCCACAATTTGAGCATTGTATGCCTCTACAGGCTGGATGTCAACCTGTCTTTTGCTTGACAATCGCCTGCCCCTCCACTAAACTGAAAGAGGAACGATATGGTGAAATTTCACCTTTCTCACCCACCGGTTTTCCATCCACTTTTGTCTCTGTATTTATCCCCGCATACCTTCTGCGCGCAAAGGAGGATTAGAGCGTGAAGTTCCCTTTTATCCCCCGTGAGGAGAAGTTTTTCGACCTTTTTCAGGCAAGCGCTGAAAACATGGTCGAGGCGGCTCACAGTCTCAAAGAGATGATTGACAGCTGGGAGCACGTCGAGGGCAAGGCAGCCGAAATCACCGAGCTTGAGCATAAGGGGGACACCATCACCCACGAGATTATGTCGCGCCTGCACCGCACCTTCGTCACCCCTTTTGACCGGGAGGACATAGTCCAGCTGGCCCACGTCTTGGATGACGTTACCGACTTTATTCATTCGGCGGCGGACGCCATGGTGCTTTACAAGGTGGACCGTCCCGGTCAGCGAGCCAAGGAGCTGGCTGATATCATCCTGCAGGGCGCAGAGGAAATTGAAAAGGTGCTGCCCCAGCTACAGAAGCGTATCGTGTTAAGCTCGGTGCTCAAGCGGTGCGTGGAGATTAATCGGCTGGAGAATCTGGCCGACAGGGTCTACCGTTCGGCAATCGCCGAGCTTTTTGATGATTCCACCGATATGGCTCATATCATCAAGTGGCGCGAGATTTACGCCCATATGGAGAGTGCCACCGACCGCTGTGAGGATGTAGCTGATGTCCTTGAAGGGGTAGCCATCAAGCATGCCTGATCCCTCCCTGGCGCTTCTGGTCCTTATTGTCGTCTTTGCTGTTGGCTTCGGTCTGGTTAACGGCTTTAACGATGCCGCCAATGCCATTGGTGCTTCGGTCGGCTCCCGGGCTATTTCCCCCCGCAATGCGGTAATGCTGGCCGCCGTCTTCAATTTTGCCGGCGCCGCCACCGGCCTGGAGGTGGCCCGCACCATCGGTAAGGGGATTTTAGTCCCGGAGGCTATTTCCTACCTGACGGTGATTGCCGCTTTAGCCGCGGTTATCGTCTGGGGGGGTGTAGCCACCTACCTGGGTCTGCCGGTAAGCATCACCCACAGCTTTATTACCGGGCTGGCCGCCGCCGGAGCTGCCACTGTGGGCATAGGAGCCATACAGTGGGATGTCATACAGCGGGTGCTGTCGTCGGTGGTGGCGGCCCCCGTCCTCGGCTTTATCGGCGGCTTTGTCCTCATGGTCATTCTCTTCTGGGTCTTCCGGCAGAGCGCCCCCGCCCGGATGAGGGTTATTTCCAGCCGCCTGCAGTGGATTACCACCGCCTTCCTGGCCTACAGCCACGGCAAGAACGACGGCCAGATGCCCATAGGCGTTATCACCATGGCGCTGGTCATCTATACCGGTCAAAGCAGCCTGTGGGACGGTGTCCCCTTCTGGGTAATCGGCCTTTCGGCCTTATCCATAAGCTCGGGGATGGCTTTCGGCGGCTGGCGGGTTATCAAGACGATAGGCTTCAAGGTCACCAACCTGCAGCCGATTCACGGCTTTGCCGCCAATTTATCGGCGGCGGCGGTCATTGAGGGGGCCTCGTCTCTGGGTATTCCGGTGAGTACCACGCACTGCGCCAGCTCGGCCATTATGGGCATAGGGGCGACCAAACGCTTCTCGGCGGTGCGCTGGGGGGTGGCCGGCAATATCGTGACTGCCTGGCTCCTGACTTTCCCCATCTGCGCTGGGCTGGGTTACCTCTTTGCCTGGCTGCTGGGTATGGTATTCTAGCCGGGCAGGTAGATTTCCCGGGGGGTTACCCGGTGCTTTTCGGCGATAATGATAGCCTCGATAGCCAGTACCGCCAGGTCAATCTTATCCTGCTGGCTCACCACCACGTAGTCGAACAGGGGTAGCTGCTTCATCTCTGCCTCGGCCGTTTTCAGGCGCAGGTCGCAGTCGAAGTCCGATTCGGTCCGCCGCCCTTTAAGCCGGGCGGTAAGCTCTTCCATCGAAGGTGGCACCACGAAGATAAACACCGCCTGGGGTAGCAGTTTTTTAATGGTGGCCGCCCCCTGACAGTCAACCTTTAGTATGGTGTCTTTGCCCCCCTCCAGCGCCTCCCTGACCGGCTCCAGGGGCACGCCGTACCGGTTGCCGTACACTTTAGCGCATTCCAGGAACTGCTTACGCTCCATCATCTCCTGGAAACGCTTGTCTGAGATAAAGTGGTAGTCCACGCCGTCTTTCTCCCGAGTTCGTTTGGGACGGGTGGTCACCGTGGTAGTAAACTCAGCCGGGTAGCCCGACTCTTTCAGCTGGCTCAGGATGGCGTCCTTGCCCGTTCCCGAAGGCCCGGAGAGGACTACCAGCAGTGGACTTGACTGAAGTTCGCCCGGGGAATCACCTTTAGGGCTCGCCTTTTTCATCGTCTGGCTCTGGTTTCAGCAGTGAGCTGCCCCGGATGGCCTGCAGTCTGCCGGCAACGGTTTCCGGGGAGAGGGCCGCCTTGATAATATGCCCGCTATCCATGATGATAATCGCTTTGGTTCTGCGGCCGCTGGTCATGTCAATGAGCACTCCCTTGTTTTCTCCTTCCTGGATGGCGCGCTTGGTGGGGGCTGAGTTTGGTGAAGCTATAGCCACAACCCGATTCATGGCTACTATGTTACCGAATCCGATGTGAACAAGTTCCGCGACCATTATTTTCACCTCTCTATAATAGCGGTGCTTAATATAATAAACCCTTAAGGATAATTAGGCAATGCTTTACACAAGCAAAACGGCTTGAATTATGGGCTGTTTGGTGATATTCTGTTTTAATGGATTAAGGTGTGCATGATCGATTATCACGGGGAGAAACGAGGCTATCTCTGGGAGAGTTAATTCTGGAGATAGCTTTTTTATGTCCTTTGAGAGAAGACGTTGAAGTAAGGAGGCCAGCGGTTGTATAAGATTTTACTCAGAGAAGAACTGGTGCCCGGCATTCATCTCTTTAAGATGGCGGCACCGGCGGTGGCTCAAAAGGCTCAGGCGGGGCAGTTCGTCGTGGTCAGGATTGATGAGAAGGGCGAGCGCATCCCGCTGACCATCGCCGACTGGGACGGGACTGAAGGCACGGTGACCATTGTCTTTATGGAGGTGGGGGCGACCACCGCCCGGCTGGCGTTGCTTAAAGAGGGCGATGCCATCGCCGACTTCGTCGGGCCCTTAGGCGTGCCGGCGGAAATCGATAATTTCGGCACCGTGGTCTGTGTCGCCGGCGGGGTAGGGGCGGCGCCGGTAGCCCCTGTCGCCCGCGCCCTTAAAAACGCCGGCAATAAGATTATCACCATTCTGGGGGCGCGGAGCCAGGATTTACTCTTCTGGGAGGATGTGCTGGGTAGCACCAGTGACCGGATGATTGTCACCACTGACGACGGTAGTTATGGGCGCAAGGGTGTAGTCACCGAGCCGCTAAAAGAGCTTTTAGATTCTGGTGAGAAGATTGACCGCGTCATTGCCATCGGCCCGGTGGTTATGATGAAGTTCTGCTCCCTGACCACGGCCCCCTCCGGGGTCAGAACTATAGTCAGCCTCAACCCGATAATGGTCGACGGCACCGGCATGTGCGGCTGCTGCCGGGTGTCGGTTGGCGGCGAGACCAAATTCGCCTGTGTTGACGGCCCCGATTTTGACGGGCATAAGGTAGACTGGGATTTGCTGGCCGCCCGCCAGCGTATCTACCTTGACGAAGAGAAGTGCGCTTACGATGAGTGGCAGAAAAGCCACGCTGCGT
>JAUWGI010000061.1 GCA_030606505.1 Deltaproteobacteria bacterium | reverse complement strand
GGTTGGTAAGCAGGTATTCAAACAAATTACTCCCCTACTTTAGTAATGGTTATAAAGAGTAAGAGGGTTTGACACTTGGAGAGTGCAGTTGTAGACTTTAAGCCAGGAGGGAAAATGGACCGCTTAAGCCAAACCGACCCGGAAATCAGCCGGGCGCTGGAACTAGAGGCAAAACGCCAGCGGGAGACAATCAATCTTATCGCCTCGGAGAACTACGCCAGCCGGGCGGTGCTCCAGGCCGAAGGCTCATTCTTAACCAACAAATACGCCGAGGGCTACCCCGGCAAACGCTACTACGGCGGCTGTGAGAATGTGGATATAGTAGAAGACCTGGCCATCCAGCGGGCCAAGGAGCTGTTCCATGCCCAGCACGCCAATGTCCAGCCCCACAGCGGGGCCCAGGCTAACATGGCGTCATACTATGCCCTGCTGGAATACGGCGACACGGTTATGGGCATGAGCCTGGCTCACGGCGGCCACCTCACCCACGGGGCTCAGGTAAGCTTCTCCGGAAAGTCCTACAATTTCATCCACTACGGGGTCAACCGGGAGACGGAAAGGATGGACTACCCGGAAATAGAGCGGCTGGCCAAAAAGCACAAGCCCAGGCTGATTGTGGTCGGCGCCAGCGCCTACCCCAGGATTATCGATTTCGAGCGCTTCCGGCAAATCGCCGACCTGGTGGGAGCCAAGCTACTGGTCGATATGGCTCACATCGCCGGTATGATAGCGGTAGGCTTACACACCACCCCCCTCCCCTACGCCGAGGTAGTCACCTCAACCACCCACAAGACGCTGCGCGGACCCCGAAGCGGCTTTATCCTCTCCCAAAAAGAGCTGGCTCCGGCCATAGACGACGCCGTCTTCCCCAGGATGCAGGGAGGCCCGCTGATGCACGCTATCGCCGGAAAAGCGGTCTGCTTCTGGGAAGCGATGCAACCCGGCTTTACCGACTACCAGCGGGCGGTGCTGGAGAATGCCCAGGTTCTGGCCGCCGGGCTACAGCAAAATGGACTGCGCTTAATCTCAGGCGGCACCGATAACCACCTAGTCCTGGTCGACCTCACCGAGACCGGCATCACCGGCCGACAGGCCGAGGAGGCTTTAGGAGCCGCCGGCATTGTGGTCAATCGTAATTCTATTCCCTTTGACCAGCAGCCACCCCGGATAACCGGCGGTATCAGGCTGGGCACCCCGGCGGTGACCACGCGGGGCTTCGGCAAGGAAGAAATAAAACAAATCGCCGCCATGATTATAAAAATTCTGGCCAATACTGATAATCCCAAAATTCAAAAGGAGGTGAGAGAGGAGGTCAGTCAGATATGCTCTCGCTTCTCGGTACCCGGCATTGAGGACTGATATCAAGCGCCAATAATGCTATAATAAAGGAGGTGATTAAGATGGGAAAGAATCTAGCTATAGGATTAGGCTCGGCCTTCCTTGTTTTCGTCGTCGTTTTCTGTGCCGTGCCCCTCAAGGGGGTAGCTTATGAGGCTACGGAACAATATCAAGCCCCGGAGACTTATTATGTTTCTGAGCCGTATACCGAACGGATACCGTACGTAGTTAACGAGCCGCATTCTGTCCAGGTACGGTATACCGAACAAGAGCCCTACACGGTCTGGCAAAACATTTATGATCCAATAACTCATGAAGTGATTGGTCGTGAGCCAGTTACCAAATACCGAACAGTAGTCAAGTATAGAAGTGAGGTAGTATACGGGCCAGTCACCAAATACCGGGAAGTGACCCTGTATAGAGATGCCGCCGGGCAGACACATGAATGGCAGGAAAGACCAGCAACGCAATACAAGAAGGTCTCCCTGCTGGAAGCCCTTATAGGTTACTAATACTGCACAAAGAAAAGAGAGGTAAGAGCCCATGGATGAGCTGAAGGTATTCACCGGTAATGCCCACCCCCTCCTCGCCCAGCAGGTAGCCGAATACCTGGGAATACCGCTGGGCAAGTGCGAGGTCTTTGAGTTCAGCAACGAGAATACCTTTGTCCGCATCCTGGAAAACGTGCGCCAGAGGGACACCTTCGTTATCCAGCCTCTGTGCTCACCGGTGAACCGGAACCTGGTCGAGCTGCTGATTATGCTCGATGCCCTTAAAAGAGCCTCATCGGGGCGTATCACCGCCGTCGTCCCCTACTACGGTTACGGCCGCACCGATAAGAAAGACCAGCCCCGGGTGCCGATAACCGCCCGCCTGATAGCTGACCTGCTCACAGTAGCCGGCGCCAGCCGGATGCTGACGGTGGACTTGCACGCCGCCCAGATTCAGGGCTTCTTTAACATACCGGTTGACGAACTGACAGCTCTTTTCCTGCTCAGCGACTATTTTAAAGAAAGAAAATTTAAAGACCTGGTGGTAGTTGCCACCGATATCGGTATTACCAAGCGGGCGCGCGATGTGGCCGCCAGACTCAATGCCCCCCTGGCTATCGTGGAAAAGAGGCGGTTGGGCAATGACGACAAGACAGATACGCTCAATGTCATCGGCGATGTGGAAGGCAAGGTGGCGCTTACCGTAGACGACGAGATAGACACCGCCGGCTCTCTGGTAGGCGTTATCTCGGCTCTGGAGAAGCGGGGGGTAAAAGAGGTGTTCACCTGCTGCACCCATCCTATATTCTCCGGTAAGGCCATCACAAGGATAGCCTCCTGCCCGGTCAAGGAGGTAGTGGTTACTGACACCGTTCCGGTGGCCGGTGATAAGAAACTGGATAAGATTACCGTTTTACCCATAGCCCCACTACTGGGTGAAGCCATCCACCGCATCCACACCGGACTATCCATAGGGGCTATGTTCGAACAGGGGTGAGCGATGTTTAAGTGGTTGGGCGGACTGGTTGACTCCAACGAGAAGGAGCTCAAGCGGCTACAGCCTCTGGTAGATACCATAAACCAGCTTGAGCCTGAATTTACCAAGCTCAGTGACGATGAGCTCGGTGCCAAGACCGACGAGTTTAAGGCGCGCTTGGCCAGCGGCAGTTCCCTTGACGAGCTTCTGCCCGAGGCTTATGCCGCCGTCCGCGAGGCGGCTCAACGCACCATCGGCCAGCGCCACTTTGATGTCCAGCTCATCGGAGGCATCGTCCTTCACCAGGGCAAAATCACCGAGATGAAAACCGGCGAGGGCAAGACCCTGGTGGCTACCCTTCCCCTCTATTTAAACGCACTTACCGGTCAAGGCTGCCACCTGGTCACCGTCAACGACTACCTGGCCAGGCGAGACCCCTACTGGATGGGGCCGGTCTATCATGCCCTCGGTTTAAGCGTGGCCAGCATCTACCCCATGCAGTCTCCCGACGAACACACCCCCGCCCTCCTCTACGACCCCGAGTTTGATTCCGGGGACAGCCACTGGCCCCACTTCCGCCCCATCCCCCGTAAAGAGGCCTACCAGGCCGATATCACCTACGGCACCAGCGCCGAGTTCGGCTTTGACTACCTGCGGGATAACATGGTCAACGACCTCTCCCAGTGCGTCCAGCGTCCCGTAAACTATGCCATCGCCGACGAGGTAGACTACCTGCTCATTGACGAAGCCCGCACCCCACTCATTATCAGCGCCCCCGATGTGGAGGCGGGGCAGAGGTACCAGCTGTTCGCCCGCCTTATCCCCAGCCTGAAGAAAGAAGCGGACTACACCGTCGATGAGAAGAGCCGCTCCGTCAGCCTGACCGATGTTGGCATAACCAACATGGAAAGGATGTTGAAGCGGGAAGGGCAGCTAAAGGAGCCCAATCTCTATGACCCGGCCAACGCCGACCTGCACCGCTACCTGAGAAACGCCCTCAGCGCCAGGGAAACATACCACCGGGACCGGGAATATGTGGTCAAGGACGGGCAGGTTATCATCGTTGACGAGTTCACCGGCCGGCTGATGCACGGACGGCGCTACTCGGAAGGCCTGCACCAGGCGATAGAAGCCAAGGAGCGGGTCAAGGTTCAGCAGGAAAGCCGCACCTACGCCACCATTACCATCCAGAACTATTTCCGCATGTACCATAAGCTGGCGGGCATGACCGGCACCGCCCTCACCGAGGCCGAGGAGTTTCACAAGATATATAAGCTGGAGGTGGTGGTTATCCCCACCCATAAGCCGATGGTGCGCCAGGACTTCCCCGACCAGATTTACAAGGACGTAAAATCTAAATTCAAGGCGGTGGCGCGTGAGATAGAGCAGCTGCATAAAGAGGGGCGGCCGGTGCTGGTGGGCACGGTATCCATCGAGAATTCGGAATATCTTAGCGACCTGCTCAAGAAGAAGGGCATCCCCCGCGAGGTACTTAATGCCAACCGGCACGAAAAAGAAGCCTACATCGTCGCTCAGGCCGGGAGGCCGGGGGCGGTAACCGTGGCCACCAACATGGCCGGGCGCGGCGTTGACATCATACTGGGGGGGAACCCCGGGGACGGAGAGGAAAAGGGCTGGCAAAAAGAGCATGAAAAGGTGGTTGAGCTGGGTGGGCTCCACATTATCGGCACCGACCGCCACGAGGCCAGGCGGATTGACAACCAGCTGCGGGGCCGGTCGGGCAGGCAGGGTGACCCGGGGAGCTCCCGCTTCTACGTCTCCCTGGAGGATGAAATCGTACGCCGCTTCGGCGGCGACCGGATTAAAGGCTTTATGGAGTGGGCGGGCATGGACGAGGATACCCCCGTTGAGAATGCGCTGGTGAATAAATCCATAGAAGGCGCTCAGGTCAGGGTAGAGGGCTATAACTTTGATATCCGCAAGCACCTGGTGGAGTATGACGACGTGGTCAACCTGCACCGGGAGCTCATCTATGGTGAGCGTCGAAAGATAATAGGTAATACCGACCTCAAGGCCAATATCCTGTCCATGGTCGGAGATGAGATTAAGAATATAGTGGCCGCCCACACTACCGATGAGCACGGCGAGGGCTGGGATATAGACGGCTTAATTGGTGAGCTATCCAAAATCTTCCCCCTCCCCCCAACATTTAACGCCGAAGCCATCTCCCAAATGAAGCCAAAGCAAATTGAGGAAAAGCTAACTGAGCTGTCAAATATGCTCTACGAGGAAAAAGAGAAGGAGATTGGCCCGGAGAACATGAGGGCGGTGGAGAGGCTGGTAATGCTGCGCATCATAGACATGCTCTGGGTAGAGCACCTGACGATGATGGAGCACATGCGCCAGGGGATAGGGCTGCAGGCGGCCGGGCAGCGAGACCCGCTGGTCGCCTACAAGAGGGAGGGACACAACCTGTTCCAGAACCTGCTTTCGACCATCCAGCACGACGTGGTTCACAGCATATATCATGTCGGCATTGCCCGGCGGGAAGCCCCCCAGAAATCACCCGCGCCGGTTCAGGCCGGAGGCAGCGACAATAAGCAGAGAATGAGGGTCGGCGGTAAGAAAATAGGCAGAAACGACCCCTGCCCCTGCGGCTCAGGCAAGAAATACAAACACTGCTGTGGAAGGTGAGTAATGTGGAAACGAAGGCTTGTTGAAGACGTAACTTTTGGCCTTGCCCAGGAGGT
>JAUWGI010000034.1 GCA_030606505.1 Deltaproteobacteria bacterium | reverse complement strand
TTGTTTGTTTTTTTACGGTTCTTATTTTGCCCCTTAAGCTGCCTCCAGGACAACTGCCCGAACCTCACCAAAGATAACTTAAGCCATCAGCTATTGGCGGTCTTTATTCCTTTGTCTGTATTTAATTGTGAAATCTGGCCCGAGACGAGGGAGTTACCCCGTCTTACTCCGGGCAGGCCACGGCATGGGCAACTATATAAATATCACCGGATAAGCCGGTTACCTCATACTCGTCTGTTGTCTTATTATCTAGGTCGTGCTTATGCGGGAATTGGCCCGGGCTGACGGTGAAATCACCGTTTTTACTGGGTAACGGATCATTGCCAACATAGAGGTGGGTTTCGGTCATCGTGTAGCCGGAACCCGTAATGTCATAGAAGACATACGCCGTTGAGCCGTCGTAGTTTACCGTGAGCGTGCCGACCAACTCCCCATCAAGTGGATCGCAGCTTCCGGCTCCGGCGTAGATATCGAAGGTATAGTCGCCGGATGGCAGCGGGCCGTTGGTCCAACCCCAGTTGCTGAAGCCATAATAGCTAAAGCATGTGGCGTATGAACCGCCGTGAGCGAAGGCGGTTTCACAGTTAACGGGAATACAATCAAAGTCTATTGTAATGGTAAAGGTAAAGGTGCGGTTCTGGGCATCTTCTCGCTGGGGGATGCCGCCTATTACCAGTTGACCGCACTTGGTGTCCCAGGGCTGAATGGTTACCCCCGGCTGGACATTCCCGGTAAGGGCAATTTGCAGGTAAACAGGATCGGGGTAATCGGTGGTGATGCCGGTTACGGTGGCCGGGTAGATGCCGGTGTTCTGGACACAGAAGTCTACGATTCCCTGGTAGCCGGGGTAGGCGTTATCGATGGTGATGACCAGATTTTTGCCACAGTTCGTTATATCGGCGGCGGTCTGCGCCACCTCTTTAGGCTCGGTGAAGGTATGTTCGTTGTCACTGGCAGACACCGAGGTAAAGACTACGTTGCAGTAGGTGGGGCAACTATAGACGACTGTCGTACTCGGCTGCCAGAACCGGTCCCAGTTTTTCCACCCCCCTTTGTAGCCGGCAAAGGTTACCGGCAGGACGGAGAGGGCCACCACCATGGCTAATATCACAAGAATTGCTTTACGCATAGCTTATACCTTACTTATTCCACCTTACGACATTAACGGTCAGGGTGAAGGGGAGGGTTTGGCCCACCCGCTCAACGCTGGTAAGGTAGATGTGGACCTTGCCGGTGGCCGATTGTCCGGGGTCTATCACGTCCCCAACCTGCAAATCGCCCACACCGCTTGTTATAACCGCCGTTACCCCCGTATAGTCTGTTATGGGCATGCTGGCGATTTTGATGGGCAGTGAATCGGCGGCATTGCTGACGGTAAATTCGCAGTAATAGTCTATCTCTTGCTGGGCGTTGTAAATGTAGAGGTTGAGCGTCATCGGGGTCGTCGGGGTCATCGGGGCGCTGCAGCTGATGTAGGTGCCGGTGTCTCCCGGGTCTCCAACCAGGGAGCATTCCCCGCAGTCCAGACTGGCATTAATACCGCTGGTGGAGAGGTGGCCTTCGATGTATATCTCGTCGACCCAGGCGCCATAGGTCACCCCCGTCGCCCCGAGGGCTATTATCAGGGCAACGGCCAGCATACCTATTCTGTTTAAGCCCCGTCTATTTCTCACTCAATTCTTTACCTTGTTAGATTATATACTATTATGTTAGTCAAAGAGGGTGGGGTGAATGCCCCACCCTCTCTTCCTTGTTATTCAGTTATCAGGTCCGGCTCTACGTAGGCTCTTCGTATTCGTTCCACTGGATGACGTTAATCACGCCCTCGAATTTCAGGCCGGAGAGGTTCTCGTAGGCCGGGTCCTGCGGTATGTGGACGTGCAGGATGACGTGCGCAAAGTCATAGCGGTGAAGCTGTATGCCCTCCGGCGCGTCTACTCCTACCCAGTCAACGCCATAATTGGTGCTCTTTTTGCCTACAAACCAGGCACCGTAGGTACGGGGTGGAATACCTTTACCGGGGTCGCCGTTCTGGCCCAGATTCCACAGCTCGGCGATAATCGCGTCTTTTGTGGCTTTATCGGGGCCGGCGTCGTTATCGGGATTAACTATGGCAACCTCGATTATGCCGGGTATCGTGCCGTTATACTCCAGGTACAGGTCCGCCTGAAAGTCGATGCAGGGGAAAAGCCCATCGAAGGTCATGGTGGCCAGGTCAGCATCACCGCCGTTATTAAAGGTGGTTACCGCCGAGGCGATAAGCTCGGCCTCCGGGTGACTATTAAGGTAGGAGTCGGAGGAGCCGTCAACATAGCGCACCACTATATCATTACCGTACAAAGGGTCGTACATGCCGGGTTCCTTATAGACAAAGGTGGAGGAAGTGGCCCAGATATCTATATCCAGGGTGCCGGTGTAGACCGTGCTGTTGATGTAGACGCTGTCGGTCCAGGCGGCATAGCCGACGCCCATGGCCCCGAGGGCTATGACCATGGCGAAGGCGAGCAGACCTATTCTCTTTAAGCTGGCCCTGTTTCTCCTGTGCAACTTCTTATCTCCTCTATGCTATATGGGGCAGGCACTCAGGCCTTGCCCGTCTCCTTGTCAAGGGAGGGGGGAAAGACCCTACGATTATGCCTTTCCCACTTCCCCTGACAAGCAGGGGGGCTCGGGGGCGGGGGTGGGTAACACCCCCGCACTCCCTTTTAAGTTCTTTATGTGCCTAGTCTGGCTTTAGGGTAGCGGATACTCGTTCCACTGAACGGCGTGTACTTCTACGGTGAAGCTGGCGTTCTGCCCTGTAGTGAAGTCAATGCCTTCATCCTGCATAAAGTGAATCCAGAAGTCAATGCTCCAACTTTCCCCAGGCTCAAGCTGGTCGCCGAAGTTATCACCCCAGATGATTTCGAAGTCATTTGGGTGACTTGCGTCATTGGGATTGGGGATCAGGTCAAAGGCCAGATACCCGTCATCGTAGAGTGTGGCCAGCACAGCACCTTGGCTGTCCTTGAACACAACGTGGTCCAGCTTGACCGGTATGGTGCCGCAGTTCTTTATGCCGAAGCCAATGTGGTTGAAGTAACAGGGATAGATGTTGTAGAAAGAGAGCGTTGCCGATTTGACCGGTGCAGTGCCACTGCAATCTATCACTGTCCATCCCACGTTCTTGGTCGTCTGGTATACGCCTGAGTTAAAGTTTGACCCTTCCTGAGTCGCATTCCAGTCTAAAGAAGACGCGGGGGCACCATAAGCTACCAGGTGCGGTGGAGACGGGTCGCTGGTGTCTGCCTGGCTCCACGGGCAGGTGAGCTCTATGCAGACCGAACCGGTGGTCACCGAACCATCGATGAAGATGGTATCGGTCCAGGAGGCGTAGCCGACGCCAAGGGCGCCCAAAGCCAAGACCAGGGCCAGACACAAAAGTCCGATTTTTTTCATGTATTCCTCCTCTCGTCCCCTACTCTATCGGGAGTGGGGAATGGGGGCGCGGGGGTTAAAGCCCCCGCACCAGTCCTGACTTTACGGTGTGTACTCGTTCCACTGGATGGCGGTGATTTCAGCAGTGAAGCTTCCGCTCAGGTTCATGAAGTCTTCCTGTGTAAATTCAGCCGGGGGAACCTGCGGTAGGCATACGTAGACTAGGCAGACAACGTAGTCACAGTTGTGCATCTGGACGGCTTCCGTTATCTCGCCATCTATATAGGGCCAGTACGGACCACCCTCGGCATAGCCATCGGTCAGTTCGTAGAACTCAACAGTGATGTAATTGTTGGCCCACATCCATTCGAGCATGGGGTCAGCGGTGACGGAGATGCATTCCGCATCAACCATAGCCGGGACGCTGCCCTCGTAGTGGACGATGAAGTCGGCTTTCCAGCAGTAGGCTGTCCAGACACCACCATCAACCGGGACACCATCGCTAATGGGGAAGAGGTTATCAAAGGTAACGGTGACGGCATCATCTACCAGAGCGGCAGCATCTAAAGTCTGCTCTGCTTTCGAGAAAGCTACGACGAACGGGGGGTCATTTTGGCCGACTTGATCGGGTGTGAAATCCGGGTCACTGGTAAGGTAGTATTCAGGGTCGCCTCCGGGAATCTTCCACATCCACAGCCCGGAGTACTCAACCACATTCAGGTCCAGGGTGCCGGTGTTGACCGAGCCATCGATGGTGATGGTGTCGGTCCAGGCGGCATAGCCGACGCCGAGGGTGCCGAGAGCCAGAACCAGCGCTAATGCCAGGAGTCCTATCTTTTTGGGTTTCATTGTTTTTTGCTCCTTTCAAAGATTATTTTTCTAGCCCCTCTCCGGGGAATTCCCCAAAGAATCGACCAGAGCATAAGCCATCTATTTTGAAGGCTAGTACTTATTGTAAAGGAAGATAGCACTTTAGTATGTCCCCCCAGTGGTGATTTTGGGCTAATCAAAACGATGAATATTTTGTCACGGAATCGTGACAACATTTCCGTGACAGGGGGGTAAGCGGAAGCCGTTTTCCGCTTTTTTAACCGGTGTTTTGCTACCCACCCGCCCACCCTAAAGAGGTTGCACCTCTAAAACTTTTTTGGGGGTATTGACCCCAGCCCCGCCCCCTTTTTTAATAGATGTTTTTCTTCCCGCCCGCCCACCCTAAAGAGGTCTTGCTTCTCTTACTTTGGGTGGGGGGAGAAGGGGGGCGAAACTAAAGAACAGGGGTGTTTGAGAGGGGGCGAAGCCCCCTCTTTTTAAAAAATAAATTCCCCCTCTCCCTGCCAGGGAGAGGGGGATAAAGGGGGTGAGGGTTACTAACCCCAAAAAAACTTTGTTTTTTCGGGGGCCCCGTGAAGCCTGTAAAACTTTGTAGGGTTTCCTTAAATAGAATAATATAAAACATAATTGGGGGGTGAAGTTGGTAAAGTGCGTAATTGACAAGGGGCGGGGCGGGGGGTTAACATAGCCACTAGTCACTTAAGAGAACACTTAAAGCCAACGGGGGAGGGAATATGCGTTACCGATACTGGATTGCCTTCGGGGCGAGCATACTGCTGGCGCTGGTCTTTATCACCTCCGGGGTGGGTAAGCTGATGGGGCAGAGCGCTTTTCTGCTGGCCCTTTCTACTTACATCATAAGCCCGGATGCCGCCGCCTGGGTGACGAGCTGGCTGCCCTGGGTGGAGCTGGTGCTGGGCGCCTGCCTGCTGGTGGGTATTTTCCCGCAGATAGCGGCCGGTATTTCGACACTGCTTATCGCCGCCTTTATCATGCACAACGGCTGGATGATAGCCAATGGATTCGGGCATGAGCCCTGCGGCTGCCTGGGAGTACTGGAAAGGTTATTTACCGGCGAGCTGTCAACGATGGGCTCGCTGTACGTGGATATAGCGCTGGTAATCCTGGCGCTGGCGGTCTACTTCTGCTACCCGGGCCGGCTGCTCAATACGCGCCCCTGGTTTATGGGGTGGCGTGAAATAGTGGAAAGCCCCTCTAAAGAAGATTAAGGCTTTAGTGGGGGGTGGTGGGGAGACTGTTGCGGGTGGCGTAGGCAATGGCCTCGGCGCGGTTCCTCAGGTGCAGCTTATCCCTGATGCGGCGGAAATGGGTCCTGACCGTGCTTTCATCAATGAAGAGGCGTTTGGCAATCTCGGTGTTGGTCTGCCCCTCGCCCAAAAGCTGCAGAATCTCCGACTCCCTGGTGCTGAGCTTGGGCTTGTTAGCCCGGCTGCTGAACTCGGCAACGAGCTTGGTGGCAATGTCCGGGGAGAGCATGGCCTCACTGGCGGCTGTCTTCCTGACCGCCTCCACCACCTCGGTGATGCTGGCGCTCTTGAGCAGATAGCCCTGGGCGCCGAACCTCAATGCTTTGAACAGGTCTTCCTCGCGGTCAGAGATAGTCAGGATGAGCAGCTTGACGTCAGGCAGCTTCTGCCTTATGGCTACCGTGGCCTCCAGACCGCTGCAGCGGGGCATGAAGATGTCCATGAGGATGACATCCGGTTTTAGCTCCGCCGCTTTCTCTATAGCCTCCAGGCCGTCCCTGGCCTCGCCGATAATCTTGATATCGGGCTCGGCTCCCAGTATGTTAGCCAGCCCGGAACGGACTACGGCGTGGTCGTCGGCAATTAGAACCCTTATCGTTTCAGCCATGGCCACCTTCCCGTTTGATTATTTGCCGGTACCTCCACCTGAACCTCGGTGCCCTTGCCCGGCAGACTCAGTACTCTCAGCTTGCCGCCTATCGACTCCGCCCTTTCCCTCATCACCGCCAGGCCGTGACCCCCGGTCTGCTGCATCCCGCCCTGATAGTAAGCCAGGGCATCAAAGCCGCAGCCGTCATCGGCAATGCTTACCTCGAAGTGGTTGTCCACTGATTTGACCTTGATATCGACATGGCCCGCCCCGGAGTGCTTCCTGACATTGCTCAGGGCTTCCTGGCAGATGCGCATCAGCTCTAGTTCGGCCGGCGCTCCCAGGCGAAGATCATTATCTTCGCTGTTAACGTGGAAGATAAGATTGTTCTCCCGGCTGAGCTGCTTGAGGTAGACTCTGAGATTGGGCATAAAGCCGCCGCCGTTGTAGCTGCGCAGAAGCTCGATGGACTCTCTGGTGTCCAGCCGCGCTTTTTCGGTGAGTACCTCCAGCTGCTTTATCTCCTCCAGCTCAATCCCCATTGCCCTCAGGCGGCGGGTGAGGAGCTGGGCCTGCCAGCGCAGGGCGGAGAGGGTCTGGGCAATGCCGTCGTGGATATCACGGGACAGCCGCTGCCGCTCCTGAATGATGTCCTCGTACTGCAGGCGCTGCCTGAGGTTAACGTTGATGAGGTAGGGCAGGGCGGCCGCCAGGGAGACGGCTATTATGTAGGCCAGGAAATAACTGAGCTCGGGGAGGAGGAGCTGGGTGGGGAAGAAGGGATTGAACAGGTGAGCGCCGATTACATAAGCCCCCGATACGGCGGTGATGCCGAAGGTTATGCCGCGGTCTAGAAGCAGCGCCGCCGTCAGTACCGGGGCTAAACTGTACAACAGGAACGGACTGTAGAGTCCGGCGGTTGATAGTACCAGGAAGAAGCAGATCACTATATCCAGGATGAGCAGAACCAGGGTGATGCTGTTCTTTTCCTGCCAGCGGAGGGGGCGCAGTGTCTTGAGCAGGGTGTAGATGCCGACGGCGATAATCAGGTAGAGGGGCGGCGTCAGCGAGTAATAGGCCGAGGGGAAGAGGAATATCTGGGCGCTGGCTATGCCCAGAGCCAGCCACCGGTAGGCCGAAGGGACGAGGCTGATGCGGTCCTGCCATCGGCTGAGTATTTGGTCTCGGTGGTGGTTCAACTTTCGCTCCAGTGAAGTTTTTGCAACCGGTCTCTTGTTACCCTTTTCTGTAAATCATTTTAAATCTTAGATTGCAGAGTATGTAGAAGTCATAAAGTACCAGCGGGAAAAGTTACAAAATTATGACATTTTGTCTGATGAAGTGGTTGCTGGGTCTTTGGTCTCGGTGGCGGTTCAACTTTCGCTCCAGTGAAAGTTACTCGATCGGCCTTTTGGCGTTTTTGACGAACATCACCATAGTAGTTCTCCGGGGACCCAAAGTCAAGCACCTAAGTTACCTTTTCTTACCAAATTTGGGACTTTTTTACCATGACTATTTTATGGCTCAATAAGTACCTTTGGGTGATTGTGCGCTTAAGC
>JAUWGI010000099.1 GCA_030606505.1 Deltaproteobacteria bacterium | reverse complement strand
TTCGTCCCACCCCCAATTTTATCTTTACCCACCCGCCACCCCCTTAAGGTAAAGAGGGGTTACACCCCTCTTAAACACCCCGTTAGATTACCCCCCTTTTCAACCGTTCTCTTACTCCCCATACCCACCCACCCAAAAAGGCTTCGCCTCTTTCCATCTCTTTAACCCCACCCCTAAAAGAAATTGATAGAAGTACCACTTCTGTAGGGTGGGAGGGTGGGAAGCAGGACAACCTTCAAAAAAGGGGGCATTAAACTCCCCTTTTTCCCCAAAGTCTGGAGAGTGAAGAGAGATTAAACCTCTATTGGGCGGGAGGGTGGGAAGTAAAACGTACTCTAAAAACCGGGCAATCCCCCCTTGATATTTTTGATTAAGGAAGCCCCACCCCCCATCTTTGACCTATCTCTCTTTTCCCACCCTCCCTTTAGAAATTTGACACCCCTCAAAAACCTCTGCTATAATAAATTGTTAGATAAGTCTAACTTTATTGGCTAAAACTGGAGGAGGCCGATGGAAGCAAAGCAAAGCGCCAGCATGGAGGACTACCTGGAGTCGATACTAATGCTCGGCGAAGGCAAGGAGGCGGTCAGGGTAAGCCAGATGAGCAAGGCGCTGAGGGTCAAGATGCCCAGCGTCAGCTCGGCCTTAGCCAAGCTCTCCCAGGAGGGGCTGGTGGAGCACAAAAGGTACGGTCGGGTGCAGCTCACCCCGGAGGGTGAGCGGGTCGCCGAAGACGTCTTCCACCGCCACGAGGCACTGCGCCACTTCCTCACCGAGATACTCAATATCGACCCGGAAACAGCCGCCGGCGATGCCTGCAAGATGGAGCATACCATCAGCCCGGTCACTCAGCAAAAACTGGCCAAGTTCGTCGAGTTCGTCAACCAGCCGCCTGAAGGGCCGCCCAAGTGGCTGAAGATCTTCCACCACTACCTGAGACGGGCCAAGCTCCCCGAGGAGTACATCGCCAGGTGCCTCAAGGAAGATTAAAAATTTTTTAGGGCGAGAAAGTTAGCTTGAGCTAATATAAGGATAAGTTTTAGGCGAAAGGATTCAAAGGAATATCATCTATGCACAGATTCATGCACAGGTCAGGAGGCAGGTTTAAACCGGGGGAAAATCAGCTAACTCTGGCCCAACTGAAGAACGGCCAGAGCGGCACCGTGATTGAGATTCAGGGTGGCCGCCGTATGGTCGACCGCCTTAACGCCCTGGGCATTATCCCGGGCAAGAAGATAACCAAGACCAGCGCCATGCTCATGCGGGGACCGGTAACCGTCGAGGTGGACCGGGTGGAGGTGGCTATTGGCTTCGGCATGGCCAGCAGGGTAGTAATCAAGCCGGGCTAAGTTCCATGACCAAGATTCTCTTGATGGGCAACCCCAACGTAGGCAAGAGCGTCCTCTTCTCCCGCCTGACCGGGGTCAAGGCGATTGTCTCCAACTACCCCGGCACCACCATAAACTTCACCAGGGGATATATGAAGCTGGGGGAGGAGACGGCCGAGGTCATCGACGCCCCCGGCACCTATACCCTGGAACCGACCTCCGAAGCCGAGGAGATTGCCCTCCGCCTGCTCGATAGCGGCGATATCGTCATCAACGTAGTAAATGCCATCAACCTGGAAAGGAACCTCTATTTAACTTTACAGCTTCTGGAGAGAGGCATCCCGGTGGTGGTGGCGCTGAATCTCTGGGATGATACCAAGCACCGCGGCGTAGACATTAACCTGGACAAACTGAGGGAACTACTGGGGGTGCCGGTCATTCCCACGGTAGCCGTAACCGGCGAGGGGATAAAGGAACTGGTGGAGCATATTCCCCGGGCCGCCTCCCCCCACCACCCGCCCGGCACCCGCGACCAGCGCTGGGCAACCATCGGCAGTATCATCGAGCAGGTTCAGCACATCAGCCATCGCCATCACACCTGGCGGGAGCGTCTGGCCGATGCCAGCATCAACCCGGTGAGCGGGGGTATTATAGCCCTGGCCATTCTGGCCAGCGCCTTTTTCGTGGTGCGTTTCATCGGCGAAGGCCTGATTAACTACGTGCTCAACCCCCTGTTCAACACCCTCTGGGCGCCGGTGGTCTTAAAGCTGAGCCAGCTGATGGGGGGTGGCGGTTTCCTCCACGATATTGTGGTCGGCAAAATAGCCGGCGGCGAGGTAAACTTTGTCGAGTCATTCGGCCTGCTCACCAGCGGTTTCTACGTCCCCTTCGGCATGGTGCTCCCCTATATCGTCGCCTTCTACTTCGTGCTGGGTATATTAGAAGACACCGGCTACCTGCCGCGGCTGGCGGTCTTAATGGATACTATCATGCACCGTCTGGGCTTGCACGGCTACGCCATTATTCCCACCCTGCTGGGGCTGGGCTGCAACGTGCCGGCGATACTCTCCACCCGCATCCTGGAAAGCAAAAGGGAGCGCTTCATTGCCGCCACCCTGATATCCATCGCCGTGCCCTGCGCCGCCCTGCAGGCGATGATTTTCGGACTGGTCGGGGCGCGGGGGTTACCCTATGTGGCCATTGTCTACGGCACGCTATTTATCGTCTGGATTATCCTGGGCTTTATCCTCAACCGCACCGTAAAAGGCTTCAGCCCCGAGCTGCTCATCGAGATACCCCCCTACCGCCTCCCCCCCTGGCGGACGATACTGCAAAAGCTGTGGCTCAGGACCTACGGCTTCCTGGCCGAGGCCATCCCTATAATCCTGGGGGCTATCCTGGCAGTCAATGTCCTCTATATCCTGGGGGTCTTCAATGCCATCGCCAACTTCACGGCGCCGGTGGTCACCGGTCTGCTGGGACTGCCCAAGGAGGCGGTAACGGCGCTGGTCATTGGCTTCCTGCGCAAGGATGTAGCTCTGGGAATGCTGGCTCCCCTGGCGCTTACCTCAGAGCAGCTGGTGGTGGGCAGTGTGGTGCTGGCTATGCTCTTCCCCTGCATCGCCACCTTTGTCGTCATGTTCCGGGAGCTGGGATGGGTAAATATGCTCAAGGCGGTGGGAGTAATGATTGTGGCGGCGCTGGCCACCGGCGGAATACTAAACCTGATACTATGACCCCTGGCCGTTGTCAGCCGGTCGCCCGTCGCCGTAGTTGGCGTTGAGCCTGGCCAGGAAGCTAAGGATTTCCTCCCGCCGGAAGCGGCGGTCGCCCCGCGGCGTAATACGGTAGGCCTTTATCAGCCCCCTATTACTCCAGCGCCTCAGGGTATTGGGATGGATATGGAGGAGCCGGGCTACTTCCCGGACCGTCAGCATATTACCCATCTGTTCCTCATCTACCAAATCTTTAACCATGTTGACCATTTGTCCCACATCTACTCTCCACTTAAACTATCTTGATAATAACTTACCTCCTTGATAGTAACTTACCTCGGCTTAAGCGCACAATCACCCAAAGGTACTTATTGAGCCATAAAATAGTCATGGTAAAAAAGTCCCAAATTTGGTAAGAAAAGGTAACTTAGGTGCTTGACTTTGGGTCCCCGGAGAACTACTATGGTGATGTTCGTCAAAA
>JAUWGI010000110.1 GCA_030606505.1 Deltaproteobacteria bacterium | reverse complement strand
AGGAGGCCTTTTTGTCTTTACCTAAGGACTTGAGCCGGTTTTCGGCTTTAGTCGATATAATCGCCAGGTTAAGGGCGCCCGACGGCTGCCCTTGGGACCGCAAGCAGACCCACGCCTCGCTGCGGGAGAACCTGCTGGCCGAGTGCTACGAAGTGCTGGAGGCTCTGGATGAGGGAGATTCGACCAAGCTCCGTGACGAGTTGGGCGACCTGCTGATGCAGATTGTGCTCCATGCCCAGATTGCCAGCGAAGCCGGGGAGTTCGGGCTGGGAGAGGTCGTTGCCAACATCAACACCAAGCTGATTCACCGCCACCCCCATGTCTTCGGCTCCAAGAAAGTGAGGGATGCCGAGGAGGTGGCGCTTAACTGGGAGGAGCTCAAAGGGGAGGAGAGAGCGCCTGACGCCTCCATACTAGAGAGCGTGCCCAGGCAGATGCCGGCCCTGGGCTACAGCCAGGAGATTCAGCGCCGGGCGGCTCACCTCGGCTTTGACTGGGAGGATGACGGCGGCGTTATCGATAAGCTGGCCGAGGAGGTCGGCGAGTTCCAGCAGGCCGCCAGCCAGGAGCGGAAGGCGGAAGAGTTCGGCGACCTGCTCTTTACTCTGGGCAATATCGCCCGCCGGATGGGGGTGGATTTAGAGGCGGCGCTGAGAGAGGCCAACCGGCGCTTCTACAAGCGCTTTACCTATATGGAGGAGGTCTGCCGTAAGCGGGGGCTGAACTTAGGCGAGATGTCCTTTGATGAGCAGAACGCGTTGTGGGAGGAAGCCAAGAGGCAAAAGAAATAGGCTAGTCGGGGTGGAGGGATAGGGCGTGATATACAGGGAGTTTAAGAGGGGCGTTAGCCCCTCTTTTTAATTTAATACTCTTCCCCCTCCCTTGATAAGGGAGGGGGATTAAGGGGGAGGGTCACCTTTTAAAAAGGCAAAACCTTCCGGCCCGACATATCGTTTATCAGTATCGCCGCTGAGTCATACCAGGCGATTAAAGCCACCAGAATCCCCAGATAGCCTCCGGCCAGCTTAAAGCCGGTGCTGAACTCGCCCGCTGCCAGCAAAAAGAAGGTAATGGTCAGCGCGATAGAGAGGATTAAGAGTCCTCTGGGCGCCTTGGTAGCGGCGAAGGTGGCGTAGAGAGTAAACAGACCCCAGGCAGCCAGAAAGAAAGCCAACCCGGCCGGCGGAACCGCCGGGATTACGCCCGCCGCCTCCAGGACTATCATCAGTGCCAGCCCCAACCAGAACGCGCCGAAAGAGGTAAAGCAGGTCGCCCCGAATATATTACCGCTCTTAAATTCCCACATTCCGGCCAGCACCTGCGCCAGCCCCCCGTAGAAAAAGGCCATCGGCAGGACGACGCCGATATTGGCCGGGGCGATAATACCCGCGTTTATTACGCTCAACAGAAACGTGGTCAGGGCGAACGCCCCCAGTCCCAGGGCCCCCGGATTAGCTATTTTTTCAGACATGCACAATTCCTCCTTCTATTTTCTTTTTGTGCTATAATGAACGTCAATCAGCGGCAGAAAGGCCGCAAAAGAATCGGGGCGAGAGGATTTGAACCTCCGACCTCCGCGTCCCGAACGCGGCGCGCTGCCAGGCTGCGCTACGCCCCGATGGCTAATATTATAGGCTGATTTAGTTTTGATTGCAAAGTGGGGAGGGAAGTAAGAGAGTTTTAGAGGGACGAAGTCCCTCTTTGGAAAAATCCTCCCCTTCCCCTTGACAAGGGGAAGGGGATAAAGGGGATGGGGTCACTAAAAATAATGAAATACTGCGTTTTGATAATTGACGGCGCCGCCGGCTTACCGCTACCTGAGCGGGGGGGCAAGACCTGCCTGGAGCTGGCCCAAACCCCCAACCTCGATGCCATGGCCGGGGAGGGAGTGGTGGGGCTGGTGCGCACTGTGCCGCCGGGGATGGAGCCGTCCAGCGCCTGCGCCTGTATGTCGGTGCTGGGCTACGACCCCAGGGTCTACTACCGGGGGCGGAGCGCCATTGAGGCCAAAGCCATGAATATTCCTATAGGGGAAGGGGAGGTCGTTTTCCGCTGCAACCTGGTGGCCATCCGTGGCGGCCAGATGTGGAGCTACAGCGCCGGCTACATCAGCACCGGGGAGGCGGAAGAGCTTATCGCCGCCTTAAACGAGAAGCTGGGTGATGATGATGTCCGCTTCTATCCCGGCGTCAGCTACCGGCATATATTAAAGCTCAAGGGGCATGAGGCCGCCCTATCGGCCAACTGCACCCCGCCCCATGATATCCCCGATAAACCCGTAGATAAGTTTATGCCCAGGGGTGAGGGCAGCGATATCCTGCGCGACTTGATGGGGCGCTCCGAGGCGGTGCTGCGCTACCACCCGGTGAACGAGAAGCGGCGGTCACGCGGCGACATCCCGGCAACCACCATCTGGCTCTTCTGGGGAAGCGGCCGGCTGCCGGAGATGCCCCGGTTCGAGGAGGTCTACGGCCTCAGCGCCGCCCTCACCTCCGGGGTTGACCTGCTAAAAGGTCTGGCCAAGATGGTGGGGATGGAGGTGCTGGATATAGACGGGGTGACCGATGGCTTGGATAACGACTTCGCCGCTCAGGCTGAGGGTGCTGTTAAGGCGCTTGAGGAACATGATTTGGCGGTTATCCACATTGAGGCGCCCGATGAGGCAGCCCACGCCGGCTCCATCGATGATAAGATTGAGGCAATCCACCGGATAGATAAGGAAGTTGTGAGCCGGCTGCGCTCGGCGGGCAACCTGCGGCTGCTGATTATGCCCGACCACCCCACGCCGATAAAAAGCCGTACCCACAGCCCGGAGCCGGTGCCCTTTTTGCTGTGGGGGGAGGGCTTTAACCCCAACGGGGCCAAAAATTTTAGCGAGATAGAGGCCAAGGGGACTGGTCTTTTTATCGAAGATGGGTATAAAATAATGGGTAAGCTGGTGGGGGTCAAAAATTGATGGCAGTTGTTGTGCAGAAATACGGCGGAAGCTCGGTGGGAGATGCCGAGAAGATAAAGAACGTGGCCCGGCGCGTCGCTGTCGCTAAAGATAAGGGCAACGAGGTGGTGGTGGTCGTCTCGGCGATGGGGGACACCACCGATGAGCTGGTCGAGCTAGCCTATTCCGTTACCGACCAGCCCGGCGAGCGGGAGTTCGACGTGCTGCTCTCCACCG
>JAUWGI010000029.1 GCA_030606505.1 Deltaproteobacteria bacterium | reverse complement strand
ACCTCTTTAAACTCCTTTGAATATAGGGGGTTTAAGGGGGACGAAGTCCCCCTCTTCTAAAAAAATAATTCCCCCTCTCCAAGAGTGGAGATGGGGATAAAGGGGGTGAGGTTGATAAAGCTATGGTTGTCATCAGGGTATCCAATCGGTATAATCGTATTATGAAGGTAAACAGCCTGCACGGCTGGGAGGTCGGCACCGCCGAGGCGCGGGAGTTGCAATTAAAGCTGGCATCTAAAGTATCCAGAATTGACGAACTAACTAGCCCCCGCTTTATCGCCGGGGTGGATATTTCGGTAGACCGAATCCGGGGGGAGGCTACCGGGGCGGTGGTGGTGCTGAGCTACCCTGAGCTTGAGATAGTGGAAGCCCAGGTGGTGGGTGGGGAGGTTGATTTTCCCTATGTCCCCGGCCTTTTATCCTTCAGGGAGGCGCCGCTAACGCTGGCCGCCTTTGAGCGGCTCAAGATTGCCCCTGACCTTATCCTGTTCGACGGGCAGGGCATCGCCCACCCCCGGCGTTTGGGGCTGGCCTCGCACCTGGGGCTGTTTTTAGATACGCCGACCATCGGCTGTGCCAAGTCGCGGCTTTGCGGCAGTCACCAGATACCTGGATTAGAGCCGGGCAGCTATGCCGAGTTGGTGGATGGGGATGAAATTATCGGCGCCGTCCTGCGCACCAGAGCGGGGGTAAAGCCGGTCTATGTATCAATCGGGCATAAAATTAGCCTGGAGAGCGCTATCCACTGGGTGATGCGGTGCTGTTGCGGTTATCGCTTACCAGAGCCAACCCGGCTGGCGCACCTGGCGGCGGGGGGAAAGCTGGAGGGGGCTAAAGAAGTCCCGGTCTAGATTATCAAGGGAGGCTTTTTAGAAGATGCAGGAGTTGAGGGATAAGCTAAAGGATTTGCAGTCCAGCGTCTCTATGGCTATGGTGCATCTTTGACATTGCCGCCAGAGAAAAAGAGATTGCCAATCTGGAGGAGCAGTCCTCTGAACCCGATTTCTGGCAGGAACAGGAAAAGGCGCAGAGCGTGATGCGCCAGCTGGCCGAGCAGAAGAAGGTGGTAGAGCGCTGGCGGGGGATGGAGAAGAGGACGTCTGAAGTTGCCGAGTTAATATCTTTGGAGGACGATTCGCTGGAGGCGGATATTGAGGCCGAGGTGGAAAATCTGGCTAGCCGTCTCGATAATATGGAGCTGGAGGCGGCCTTCAGCAGCGGCTATGACGCCAGAAACGCTATTTTAGCAATCCATGCCGGGGCCGGCGGTACCGAGTCGCAGGACTGGGCGCAGATGCTGATGAGAATGTACCTGCGCTGGGCGGAGCGGCGCCGCTATCAGGCCGAGGTTCTTGACATGTCTCCGGGGGAGGAGGCGGGTATAAAGAGCGTGGTCATCGGGGTTAACGGCGATTATGCTAACGGCTACTTAAAATCGGAACACGGCGTGCACCGGCTGGTCAGGCTCTCACCCTTTGACGCCGACCACGCCCGCCATACCTCCTTTGCCCTGGTGGAGGTGATGCCCGAAGCCGAACCCGGTGTTGACGTGAGGATAGAGCCCGACGATTTGAGGGTTGATGTCTTCCGGTCGAGCGGGCCGGGGGGACAACACATGCAGAAGACGAGCAGCGCGGTGAGGCTCACCCATCTGCCCAGCGGGCTAACGGTCTCCTGCCAGAGCGAGCGCTCCCAGCATCAAAATAAAGAAATCGCCTTGAAGATACTGCGCTCCCGGCTGCTGGAGCTGGAGCTGGTCAAGCGGGCCGAGGAGAGAGCCAAATTAAAGGGTAAGCATGTCGTTGCCGGCTGGGGCAACCAGATACGGAGCTATGTCCTCCATCCCTATAAGATGGTCAAGGACCACCGTACCGACTACCAGACCGGCGATACCGATGCCGTGCTCGACGGGGAGCTGGACGGTTTTATCACCGCCTACCTCCGGTCTATTGTAGGTGAGGAGGATTAAAAAAGGGCGTTTATCTACCCACCCGACCCGCCCTACAAAAGTTATACTTCTATCGATTTCTTTTTTACTGGGTGGGGGGAGAAGGTGGGGAGTTTAAGAGGGGCGAAGACCCTTTTAGAGAAAAAATCTTCCCCTTCCCCTTTCTAAGGGGAAGGGGATACAGGGGATGGGGTTCTAAAAATTAAAGTGAGGAATTGCCCGGTTTTTAGCGTTGGTTTTGCGTCCCACCCGCCCGTCCTCATAAGCTGCGCTTCTGGAACTTGCTGCCCAGCCCCTCCACTGGGGTGGGGTTAAGGAGTCTTATAGGGGTGAAACCCCTGTAGGGCGGGAGGGTGAAAAGAAAAAGAACTGTTATAATGGGGTGGGGTAAAAAGGGCTTTAGCCCTTCCATAAGGGTGGCGGGCGGGAAAAGATATAAAACGGGTGGGGGGAAAAGAGTTTGGGTGAAGAAAATGATTAAAAAGATTGGCGCTTTAGCTTTAGTAGTCTGTTTGCTCGTGGCTATATTAAGCCCCGGCCTGGCTCAAGCCCAGAGCGGGCTGGCCGTAACCGACAGCTGGGCGGAGGCCGAGTTTCCCTACCGGCTCAACTTTGCCTTATCAGCCCAAAGCGATGTCGATATCACCGATATCCGCCTGTGCTATACCATGGACCGGGCCGGCTTTGCTGAAGTGATTAGCGAGGTATATATTGAATTTATTCCCGCTACCACGGTTGATGTCGGCTGGGCTCTGGAGATGGTAAAGACCGGCGGGCTGCCGCCCGGCTCCAGCGTGGAATACTGGTGGAAGGTAGCCGATGACAGCGGTGATAAGGTGGAAACGGTGCCGGCGCAGGTGCAATTCGATGACGTACGCTATGACTGGCGCAGTCTGACCGAGGGCAAGGTCACCCTTTACTGGTACAGCGGGAATGACGCCTTTGCCCAGGAACTGATGGCGACGGCTCAGCAAGCCATGGCGCGGCTGGCCGAGGACACCGGCGCCGAGCTGGAGAGACCGGCCCGGCTCTATATCTACGCCGATTCCGGGGACCTGCAGGGGGCCATGATTTACCCCCAGGAGTGGACGGGTGGGGTGGCCTTTACCCGCTACGGCACCATGGCTATCGGTATATCGCCTAATAATATAAGCTGGGGCAAGGATGCCATCGCCCATGAGCTGACCCACCTGGTTATTCATCAGATAACCCTTAACCCCTATAACAGCCTGCCGGTCTGGCTGGATGAGGGTCTGGCCATGCGCAGCGAGGGGCTGCTGGAACCGCAGTTCAGCACGGCTCTGGGGGAGGCTATAGCCGGGGGCAGCCTTATCTCGGTGCAGGGCCTTTCCAGCCCCTTCTCCGCTTTTTCCGGAGAGGCTGTTCTCTCCTATGCTCAAAGCCACAGCCTGGTCGAATACCTTATCGCCAGCTACGGGCAGGCCAAGATGTCCGAGCTGTTGACTATTTTTAGGGAAGGCAGCGGCTACGACGATGCTCTGGATGAGGTCTACGGCTTTGACATGGACGGCTTGGACAGCCGGTGGCAGGACTACGTCACCGATAAATACCAGTCGGCGGTGGGCTCTTGAAAGCGGAGAAATTGAAGAAGTCCTTCACCATCCGTGATTTGCCGCTGGCCGAGCGGCCCCGGGAGAGACTGCAAAAGTTTGGCGCTGAGGCCTTATCGGCCCAGGAAATCCTGGCGGTGCTGCTGGGGCGTGGGGTTTCCGGTGAATCGGTGATGGTCACCGCCCAGAGGCTACTAGCACAGTTCGGCAGTCTTAAAGGTATCGCCGATGCCTCGGTGGAGGAGCTTTCCGGGGTTAAGGGAATCGGCCTGGCCAAGGCGACCCAGATTAAGGCCGCCTTCGAGCTATCCAGCCGCCTGGGCGGCTATGCTGAAATTCAGGATAAATCGGTGGTTGAGACCCCGGAGGCTGTAGCCAGCCTGGTTGGGGGGAGGCTGGGGGGCAAGAAGAAAGAGCATTTCCTGGCGTTGCTGCTGGATACCAGGAATCAGCTGATAAAGATGGCTGAAATCTCCGTCGGCAGCCTGGATGCCAGCATCGTCCACCCCAGGGAGGTCTATAAGGAGGCGATATCGGCCAGCGCCGCCTCAAGAGCATATTCACAATAACATCCTGCCTTTTAGCCTCAAAATAAGCGCTAAAAATATGGTAAAAGTGCTTGATAAACCTGATACAAGTGTCCTATAATAACAGAAGGCAAAGTGGCGAACAATGAATATAAAAGACAGGGTTAATAATGTAAGGGCGGATACAGAACAACCCCGCGGTCATAACCCGGAGCCGGAAGTCATAGCGGACGTGCGCGCAGCACAACGCACAGGCCCAATCCTACTGACTGAAGGAACTAGTAACTACTGGCTTTCTGATTGGCCTTGTGCTGAAGCATTAGTATTTGCTTACGCTTTAGCCTGTGTGGAAACTGTCTTAATGCGCTCAAATGGGGCTAATAACATTTTCCATGACATAATGCAAGCCTGGCGGTTGCCTGGCTGCCAAAGTATATTAGACGACATTACGCCGCTTACGCAAACATTGACTGAGGTATTTATTCATTTAACTAGAGAGCAAGATAACCTGTTAGCAGAATCCGAGGTTACGGTAGCAAGAATCAATACCAATAGTAAATACGTTGATTTGAAAGAATGGTTTCAATCTGACAGATTTAAGCAACTGAGTGAGCACCCTGATTTTCAATATTTGCTGAATCGGGTAAAAGAGTTAATTCTAGCAGGCTTTAATCGCAAAATAGACCAGGAAAACGAAATCTGGAAAGTTACGCCTAAGACTTCGAATTTATTGACATTGGCCGTTATCTTTGTGTCAGTAGTTGACTACAAAAAAATCCAACCGCTAGATTCAATTTCAATCAAAGTCCTAGATGGCGACAAACTCCTTGAAGATAGCTATAAAATGCCATCTCACCCTAGCACAAGGGGAGAACGCTCTATTAAAGCAAAGATAAGAAAAGCTGCCAAAAACGAAAGATTTGTCCGGCGCAATAATTCAAAGCTACGCGAGGGCGCTGACCAGTGGTATAAATGCCGGGTGGATCCTGGCAGTACTACAGCTTATCTCAATGAGTTAACAGACCAAAACCCGCCTAAAATCCGTGAGCGGTCACGCGTAAGTCTTGACCTAGCACCTTATGATGAAGCTACAGGATACCCACGTCAATGGCGTAAATAACGCCTAGTTAGCCGCCGCGAGAAGTAGAGCCACCTTGACCGGTGGCTTTTTTATGTGCGAAAAATTGTTATATGCAAACGTTTCACGCTATGGCAGTATGGGAATATGGACACAAAGGGCGATATTCTAATCTTGAGCAATATCAGCTTGGGACAAAAGGCTAAGTTTGTCCGTTTGAGTAAAGGACTTAGACAGATAGACCTTGCTTCTCTAGCAAAAGTTAATCCATTAGACATTACGCAGTTAGAGCATGACCGCTATGTGCTACCCACACGCCGCAAGCGCATACTAGCAGTTTTAGGTATGGACGATGGCAATGAAAGCGATTAAGAACACAGAAGCTAAGGTAAAAGTAGATATCCGGCCTGGGCCGGTGACACCGGCCCAAAAACAGGCATGGAATTTTTTTTGGCGGAAACTAATTACTAAGGTGAAAGCCAATGAGCTCTAAAATCCGAAGCCTTAATGACCTTTTGAAGCTGCTTAAAGGCGTAAAGCAGGTGCGTGACGGCCAGCATTTAGCCTTATGCCCTGGACACTATGACACCAAGCCTAGCCTTAGCGTCAAAGAGGCTGACGGTAAGATTTTAGTTCAATGCTTTGCCGGGTGTGACCCTGTGGACATTCTAAAGCCACTAGGCTTAAAGCCTCAAGACCTATTTTTGAATAGCCGCCAAACCAAGCTACAGGAGAGGGAAATTGAGGCCATATACCACTACACTGACGCCAATGGCAAGCCTTTCGAAGGGGTGCGGACCAAGCCTAAAGGCTTTTATCAGCGCAGACCGGACGGCAAAGGCAGCTATATCAATAACCTCAAGGGCATAACGCCTACACTTTACCACCAGGACAAGTTAAAACAGGCTATAGACGGTAATATGCCTATCTACGTTGTGGAAGGCGAAAAGGACGTTGACCGGCTTTGGAGCTCGGGCCTGGTAGCTACCACTAACCCTATGGGCGCGGGCAAGTGGCGCGATAGCTACAGTCAAGCCTTAAAGGGTGCTGACGTAGTGATTATCCCGGACAATGACGGCCCAGGCCGTGACCATGCGGCGGAAGTGGCGCGCTCATGCTATGGCAAGGCTGCCAGAATACGAGTGCTAGAGCTGCCAGACGCTAAAGACGTAAGCGAATGGCTAAACAATGGGCATACGGCTGACGAACTGAGGGAATTGGCTAACGGATGCCCGGACTATGAGCAGCCAGCCGCTAGTACCTTGCCTGAGATTGTGGTAACAAACAGGCACTTGAGAGACATAACGGCTGATGCACTGGACGCGCTCTATAAGGCTAACAATCCGGAGAGCATATTCAAGCGTAGCAGTGCGCTTACCCGGATTAGCCTGGACGAAAAGGCAAGGCCGTTTACCGAGACATTGAGTGAATCAGCCTTAAGAGGCTACCTGGCCCGGAACTGTAACTTTGTCCGAATCTCAGCTAAAGACGGTGACAGGGTAGCCGTAACGCCACCGCTAGACGTGGTACGCGATATTGATTCACTTAATGATTGCCAATTCCCGCCACTGATAGGCATAACTGAAGCGCCGGTGATACGTCCTGACGGTACGGTAATGAATAAGCCAGGCTATGACAGCGTTACGAACCTTTACTATTACCCTTCACCAAAGCTGATAGTGCCGCTAATACCGGATAAGCCTACAGATAGTGACGTTAAAGCGGCTATAAACCTGGTCATAGAGTCTATCTATGACTTTCCTTTTAATTGTGAGGCAAGCCGGGCCAATGCCATAGCCACAATGTTCACGCCTATTCTCAGGCCGATGATAGACGGCCCGGTACCGCTTGCCATTATTGATAAACCACAAGCCGGAACCGGCGCCAGCCTACTAGCCGAAGTAATAAGCCTTATAGCCACCGGCCGGGCCGCCGCCATGATGACAGCGCAAAAGGATGATGAGGGCTGGCGTAAGGCGATAACGAGCCTCTTAATCAAGGGCCAGCTTGTTGTCACCGTCGATAACGTGGAATATGACCTATTGACTCCTAGCCTGGCGGCTGTCCTGACGGCTACCACCTTTCAGGACCGGATACTTGGACGGTCCGAAATGGTGACGTTGCCTAACCGCATTACCTGGATAGTTACTGGGAACAATATCCGCCTGGGTGGTGACTTACCACGCCGATGTATATGGGTGCGCATGGACGCACGCATGGCCCGGCCCTGGCTGCGTGACCTGAGCGGCTTTAAGCACCCACACTTAATAGAGTGGGTATTTGAGAATCGTGGCGCTATCTTGGCGGCAATCCTGACAGTGGCTAGGGCCTGGGTAGTGGCCGGTATGCCGGAAGCGCAAGGCTTGCCGAGCTTAGGTGGCTTTGAATCCTATTGCCGGATAGTGGGGGGGGTGCTGGAATATATGGGTGTAACTGGATTCCTGGCTAATCTAGATGCTATGTATAACGAGACGGACACCGAGACGCCGCAGTGGGAAGGTTTTTTAGCGACCTGTCATGACGTGTTAGGTGGTCAGGCAGTCACGGCGGTGGAGTTGATAAGCTATATAAATGCCAACGAGGAACTGAGAGCTGCCTTGCCTGATGTTATAGCCGACACCAGCATAAGGAACTATACCCGGCGGCTTGGCAATGCTTTAAGAAAACGTAATGGTATGCGTTTTACCAATGGCTTGATGATAACCAAGGGCACGATAAAACACCATGCTATTACTTGGCAAGTGGGGAGTTATGGGGGGAGTTACGAAAATGAAACCCCCCAAGCTAAGTTAGCTTTGGGAGGGGAGTTAGGGGAGTTTCGAAATACCTCAAT
>JAUWGI010000098.1 GCA_030606505.1 Deltaproteobacteria bacterium | reverse complement strand
CCAGATTTCCTGCCATGTTTCTTTACCTCCTTAACCTATTATTGGGCTCTCTAATTCGCTAATGTTCAGTATAGGGATTCCTTTTATTGACCTCTCCGGCACCTCCTTTGATTTAGTTTCCCCGTTCTGCTTAACAGGAGTGAAGAACTTTTAGGATAGGCTATGTCCCAGAAGTGTAGAGTTTTCGCCAAGGATTACATCGGCTCTTCCGGTACATAGAAACGCTACCCATTTTGAACTTTTTGGGATTGAATGTCAATACCTGTGGCGATGTTTGGCTAGCGGCTAGCGGGGCGCCCAGAGCACCATCCTGGGTTTCTGGCCCATCTCTTTAGCCAGCTCTTCTACTTTGCCGTATTTCATGCAGGCGGCCATGCAGTGCTTGACGCAGGCCGGCTCCAGCCCCTTTTTGGTACGCCCCGCGCACAGGGTGCACAGCTCGGTGGGAAAGGGCAGGTAGGCAAGGTATGCCTTATCTTTGGGCAGTTCCTGGACAACCTCGATTACTTTCATGCCGGACATGCCCGCAGGCCAGCCGTATTCCTGGGCGCAGGCGACCTGACAGGCGTAACAGCCGGTGCAGTATTCGTAGTCAATAAGCAGGCCGTAGCGGGCTTTCTCAGGCATTGTCTTCCTCCTCATTGACCTTATATATTTTACAGAGCAGATTTTTCATGGGGGCACCCAGCCCGTCTTTACCCTGGAAGCCCATGGGAATGAGCTGGTTTATATTCGATTCCCAGACCCCGAAGAGGGAGGGCTCTTCGCCGGGCTTTTCGGGGAACCACCAGCCGTGAGCTGCCATCACCATCCACCGGGGCACCACCGGGGTGAGCTTGGCCTTGAGCTTGCAGCGGCCCATCCAGTTCTCCACCCAGACCCATTCCCCGTCGCCGATGCCGAGTGAGCTGGCGGTTTCGGGGTGGACTTCAACCACCGGGTCGGGGTCAATCTGGCGCAGCCAGGGGATGTTGCGGTGCTCGGTGTGGTAGAATACCGGCGAGCGTCTCCCCGTGGAGAGTATGAGGGGATACTTTTTGTGCAGCTCGGGCTGGCTTACCGGGGTGAAGGGTGGTTCTTCGTAGTGGGGTAGGGGCTCCAGCCCCCACTCTTCGCGCAGGGATGAGTACAGCTCAATCCTGCCCGAGGGCGTTTGAAAACCGGGCTTCCTGTCCGGCCTTAGCAGCCCCTTTTCAAAGCGGTGGTAGGGAGCGCTGGGGTGGCCCTCCGGCGGAAAAGCCCAGCCTTTCTCCTGAAGCTGTTTAAAGGTCAGGCCCGAGGGCTTGATGATTTCGTCAAAGAGCTCGTAAATGTTTTTCCATTGGAGGTTGGGGTCGAATCTCCTGGCCAGTTCGAAGTTGATTTCCACGTCGGGCTTGCATTCGCCGACGGTAATCGCCTTGTTGATGGTCTGGAGGGGTATCCACCAGGTTCTGATACCGTCCTTCTCCAGAAAGCTGGCCGCCGGCAGCACCACGTCGGCCAGCTGGGTGGAGGGCGTCATGAAGAGGTCAACAGCCACGACAAAGTCCAGCTTTTTAATCGCCTCGGCCCATTTCCTGGGGTCGAGACCGATGCCGGCCACCGGGTTGCAGGTCTGTATCCACATGCCTTTGATGGGGTAGGGCTTTTCGGTGAAAATCTGTTCCAGAGTCAGGTCGGTGTGGGCTCTCCAGATGAGTTTATTCATGGGGCCGTAGCGGTCGGCGCCAATCCTCTTCTTGGCGGCTTCTTTAGATTCCAGCCTGATTACCCCCTCAGCGCCGGGCAGGGCGTAGGCGACGGCGTCAAAGGCGTACCTTGAGATGACGTTGCCGCCGGGCGTGTCCAGATTGCCGGTGATGCACCACAGGGCGGCAATGGCCTGGGCGGTGGGGGTGATGGCCGGGGTCATATCTATGGCCACCCCCCAGTGTATTGATGCCGGCTTGCTCCTGGCATAGAGCCGTGCCGCCTCGATGATGTCCTTTTCCGGGACCCAGCTGATTTCCGACACCCTTTTTACCGGGTAGTTATTTACCTCTTCGCAGAATACCGTCCAGACCGTTCTGGCCGGCACGGTAGTGCCATCGGCGAGGCTGACTTTAAATTCGCCTTCCAGGGACGGTTTGACACCGTCCAGCTTATATTCCACATTCCCGGAGTCCCAGACTGCCGGCTGGCCGCTCTTGGTATCCCAGACGACGAAGTTAGCCGGGGAACCGCCCTTGGCCAAATCGCTCTCCCGGAGCAGCTTGCCGGTATCGCTCCTGACCAGATGGGGTGCGTTGGTCCATTTCTCGACGAAGTCCCTATCATACAGGCCCTCGTTTATAACCACGTTGAGAAAGCCCATCGCCAGGGCGCCGTCGGTACCGGGGCGGAGCCTGAGCCACTTCTCGGCCCGTGAGGCGAACCAGGTCAGCCTGGGTTCGACGGAGATAATCTTGGTGCCCTTCTTCATCAGGTCGATAATCCAGTGGCCGAAGATGTTATCGGGGCATGAGGCCGGAATATTATAGCCCCAGACGATAATGCATTCTGGGATTTTGTAGTGGGGGTCGTCGTAGCGCTTGGGGAACCACTGGGCGGCATCGACTATGCAGTAGTCCCCCTGTACCGTCACCGTGGCGGCTATCCTGGGGCTGTAACAGGCAATGCCGCTAAGAGAGAACATGACGTTGGGGCTGCCGTAGGCGTAGGCCAGCAGGCATATCCAGGGGCCGATGTCCCGGCCGGTGCCCATGGCGAAGATGACGCTCTCCGGGCCGAATTCTTCCCGGATTTTGTTCATCCTTCGCTCGATGAGGTCGTAGGCCTCGTCCCAGGAAATCTCTTGCCACTTGCCCTCACCGCGCTTGCCCACTCTCTTGAGGGGGCGGGTTAAGCGGTCGGGGTGATAGATATACTGGGTTATGGCCAGACAGCGTGAGCAGAGCCTTCCCTGGTTCCAGGGGTGGTCGGGGTCGCCCTCCACCTTGACCAGTTTGCCGTCCTTGACGTAGGCCAGAACGCCGCAGGTGCCGTGACAGCCGGGCCCGGCCGACCAGGTGGTGGTGCGTATAATCTTGAGCTTTTCTTCCTTCACCCCGATACCTCTACACTTTATAATGAGAAAGAGCCCCGTTTGGGGGGCTCTTATTGGCTCTGGTCTGGTTTAACGCCGTCAAATGCTATATAAGCATCAAGCCCCCAACACGGGTGCCGGGTAGTAATACCCGTAGTAGTAGGTATTGAAGGTTGTCTTGATGCTACTATTTTTCATCTTTAGATAAAACTCCGTTACAACTCGGGCTATGATAGCACAAGTGAGTGTATCTGTCAAACGGGCGGGCTACTACGTCCCTTGAGTGTTGTTATAGCCGTGCGGGGGCAGGTCAAGGTTCCACCAGGCTTCGGGGTCCTTGCCGTAGCCGGGGTCGGTGTCCAGTTTGTGGAACATGCCGTTGAACGCTGGTGTGGTGGCTATAACCTGCCTGACGGAATCGTGTATATGTATAAACGACTTATCCTGCTTGGAGAAGGGGCAGGTAGCCAGGCAGATGCCGCAATCATGCCCGCCCAGACTCAGCCACCCCGAAA
>JAUWGI010000075.1 GCA_030606505.1 Deltaproteobacteria bacterium | reverse complement strand
AGCTCCATGTTGCCGGTTCCCTTGAACTCCTCGTAGATAAGCTCGTCCATGCGGCTGCCGGTGTCGATGAGGCAGGTGGCGATGATGGTCAGGCTGCCGCCCTCGTCCATGTTGCGGGCGGCCCCGAAGAAGCGCTTGGAGGGGTGAAGGGCAGCCGGGTCGATACCGCCGGACAGGGTACGGCCGCTGGGAGGCATGGCTAGGTTATAGGAGCGGGTGAGGCGGGTAATACCGTCGAGGAGGATAACCACATCCCTCCCTGTCTCCACCATCCGCTTGGCCTTCTCCAGCGCCAGCTCGGCGACGCGGATGTGGTTATCCACCGGCTCGTCGAAGGTAGACGCTATCACCTCCCCCTTCACCGACCGCCTCATATCGGTCACCTCCTCCGGCCGCTCGCCGATGAGGCAGACCATGATATCGATATCGTTATAGTTGGTGGCGATGGCGTTGGCGATAGATTTAAGCAGGATGGTCTTACCGGCTTTAGGCGGCGATACAATCAGGCCCCGCTGCCCCCGGCCGATGGGGGCGATGAGGTTGATAAGCCGGGTGGACAGCTCTTCGGGGTTGATCTCCAGGTTAATCAGTTTATCGGGGAAGGTGGGTGTCAGCGCCCCAAAATTTGGCCGTTTCTTGGCCAGCTCGGGGTTGATATCGTTAATCGCCTCGACCCTCACCAGCCCGTAGTATTTCTCTCCGTTTTTGGGCGGCCGGCCCTGGCCGGCGACGACATCGCCGGTGCGCAGGCCGAAGCGGCGGATTTGAGACTGAGAGACATAGACGTCGGCCGAGCTGGGCAGCAGGCTGCCCTGTCTCAAGAAACCGTAGCCCTCGGCGGTAATCTCCAGGGTGCCGCCGCAGAAGATATAGCCCTGGCTCTCGGCGTTGGCCTGAAGCAGGCGCATGACCAGCTCCTGCTTTTTGAGGCCGGTATAGCTGGCGATGCCCATACCCTTGGCCGCCTCCAGCAGTTCCTCCCGGCTTTTATTCTCCAGTTCGGTGATGTTCATGCTGTTGTAACCTCCACCCTCCATAGCTATTTTCCCTTTCTCTTTGATATACTCTGCCAGTCGCTCAAGAAACGGGCGACACCGACATCGGTCAGCGGGTGTTGAATCATCTGCGTCAGCACTTTATAGGGAACGGTGGCGATGTCAGCTCCCGCCTTAGCCGCCGCCAGGCAGTGCTGGGGGTGGCGGATGCTGGCGGCAATCACCTTGGCGGGCAGCTGGTAATACTCAAAGGTATCGACTATATCCTCCACCAGCTCCATGCCGTCGTGGCCGGCGTCGTCCAACCGGCCGACGAAGGGGCTGACGAAGGCGGCCCCGGCCAGGGCGCCGAGCAGGGCCTGGTTCAGCGAGAAGCACAGGGTAAAGTTGACCTTTATCGTCTCTTTGGCCAGGGCTGAGGTCACCTCCAGCCCCTCGGCTGTGGCCGGGATTTTAACCACCACATTGGGTGCCCAGGCGGCGATTTTTCTGGCCTCCTCAATCATCGCCTCTGTCCCCTCCACCACCACCTCGGCCGAAACCGGCCCGGGGATAATGGTGCAGATTTCCTTGACCACCGCCTCGTAGTCGGCGGTGTCTTCTTTGGCCATCAGGCTGGGGTTGGTGGTCACCCCGCTGACCACGCCCAGTTTGGCCCCCTGCCTTATCTGTTCAATATTGGCTGTATCCAGAAAGATTTCCATTTTTTAACCTCTACTCTAATTCACCCTCGGTAGTGTTGCCGGTCTTGGTTAAGTAGGCCTCCAGGCCGAGCGAGTTGGTGGCCATCAGCTCGACGGTAATGTCCTGCTCGCAGTAGGCCTCCATCTCCATCGTATCCTCGAAGAACTCCGAGGATATATCTTCGAGGCTGAAGAACGGCTCTCCGTTCACATTCAGAGCTATACTGGCCACCGGCAGTAAGCCGCCGGTGAGGTCAGCCGCATGGAATTTGATGGTAACGGTGCAGTACTGGCATTGCTCATCCACATAGTAGCAGCGGGAATAGCCCTCCAGGCTGATTTGCAGCACATCCTGGGCTTGCGGTATAGTCACCCAGACGCTGGCGGCGTCTTCATCGGAAACGACCACGCTATAGTCATAGCCGCAGTGGGCGCTGCCGTAAACTATATTTTCATTTTCCCCCAGCCCCTCGGCAATGGCCTCATATTCAATAGCTATGCTCTCTCCCGGCGCTAGGGTCTCTATCTCCAGTAGGTTCCAGCTCAGCGTTAGCCCCCCGTCACCCTGGCTGATGTGGCCGGGTTCTCTGGCGTAGGCTTCGTCGCCGACGTAGAGCACCGCCTCCCCGACGTACTCCAGGCAGTCGGGCACGGTGTCCACTATCTCCAGTTCGACTATATCACGGCACTTGCCGGAGCTTACAATATCCAGTCTAAATGTAACCAGCTGGTCAGGCCAGACGGTAACCTCATCCACCCAATCTTCGGCCATCTCGTCCCAGACCCATTTATCGACGTCTATGCCCGGCTTGCAGGGGCACTTACAGTCGCACCACTGGTTATTGCTCCAGGGCTGCTGGCTCTTGCCGGACTGCTTATTGTTCTGGGCCACCGTCTCATTGGCCGATACATTGGCTTCCATGGGATCAACGCCGTCGGGCGGGTCGGTCTTATCAGCGTCGGGGTCTTTCATGTCTTTAGCCAGGCCGGCGGTATAGACACCGCCCCCGGGATAGACCCCCTGGGAGGGAGTGTTGGTCGATGTGCCCACCACCGCCCTCCCCTGTCCGGTCACTCCGGGCAGGTTGAAATTGCCGGCGTAGCAGGACTCGATGATAACGCTGACGTGGCAGCATTTTCCCGGGGTTTCGCAGTCTTCATCCGGGCAGGGGGGTATTTTACCCAGGAGGTTAGCCAGGTCGCCGGGCTTTAGTGTCTCCTTGGTTTTGCCCCCCGAGCTGTTGTATATCTGGATACCCCCGCCTGGAAGCTTTGTATCCGGGTAGCCGTGGCCGCAGATATATATCAGGATATGGTCGCCGCACTTGACGCTACCGGCCAGGTTGTCAAAGGCCTGGCCGATGTTAGCCTTATTGGTCTGGCTGCCGCCGGATTTGCCGGGACCGAGATTGCCCGCCGAGGTATAACCCTGGCTCTGGGCAGTGCCGGTCATGGTGCTGGCGGCGGACTGGGCGATGGGTATTCCCTGGGCCATATGTTTGGCGCAGTCGCCGCAGTTAATAATAAGCACGTGATAGTTTATATCGTAGCCGCAGGGCCCCTTCTCCGGCCCTGGTGGTGGCGGTCCCCCGTGGCCATTGCCGTTGCCGTTGGGTGGTGGAGGCGGTGGTGGAGGTGGCGGTGGTGGTGGCGGTGGTGGGTTATCGGTGAGGAAGCCGCAGTAGTCCTCGATTTCGCCGTATTCAAATTGGCCGCTGCCGTCCCAGCCGCCCACGTTGGCGAACTGGCTTTCCTCGATTTTAGCCCGGGTCAGGGCCAGTCTCATCCATACCGCCCAGACCGGTGGGGTCTGGTTGCCCCAGGCGAAGAGAGGGGTCATTATCGTCGCCGAGGTGCCGGGGGCGACATCCACCTTCAGGTTGACGGTGCCCCACTCCGCCCCGGCGGCGCCGTGGCTCCAGTTCCCGCTGTGGTCGAAGTCAATCAGGGCGTTGGCGTAGCGGCTCATATCGGGAGCACCGGCGCTGACGGCCACGGTGAAGGCCAGCCTGGCCTGGCTCTGCTCCATGATGATATAGATTCTTTCGTCGCTGTCGGCATTGACCAGGTTGGGCACGCCGTCGGGGTCGTTGGGGTCGGTGGCGTCCACCTCGGCGCTGACGTTAAAGCCGAGCGTCTCCTGGCCCACATTGAGGGTATGCCCGCCGGGTCGGCCGAAATGACTGTTGGTGGTGTTAAACAGGGTGGGGTAGCTCCCCGTGACCCCCTTGTGGGCGAGCTGCCCGTCGGGGGCGTCCCCGTAGTCAGCGCTGGGGGCGGTGCTGGCGCTGGCGGCGATAGGCCCCGGGTATCCCAGTACCGACCAGAGCTCAATGAGGTGTCCCCGCCCCACACCGGTGGTATTCCACATCGAGAAGTTATTGATGAGGGGCGGCCAGCTTTCGTTGAAGATATCATAGCTGCCGGTTTTGGCGTCGATGAAGACGTAGCGGGTGGCGTGGGCATAGAAGGCCTGCGGGGCGTCATCTATGAAAATAAACCAGGTGTTTTTGTCTATCGGGTAGCCGGTGCCGTCCTCCGAGGTGACGACATCGCCCTTCTCCAGCATCTGGGAGGGCATAAAGGCCGAAATTCGGCTGTCGTCAGCGGCCGGGGGTATTATTTCACTGACCAGTATATCGATAGCGCCCCACTTGTCGATTAACGGCGCCGGCTTGGGGCACCCGGTCAAGGGAATAACGATCAGGGCTATAACCAAGAGACAGGAGATTACTATTTTTTTGGTGGTGCTCATCGTTTATGCCTCCTTTAGGAAGCGCTTATATTATAAATTAGAGGAAAGGGGCAGGGGTGGTTGCGCCCCTTCCCTTAAGACATACTTGGCGGCGCCGATAAAATCACGGAACAGGGGGTGGGGGTGGCCGGGGCGGGAGCCGAATTCGGGGTGGAACTGGCAGGCCAGCAT
>JAUWGI010000066.1 GCA_030606505.1 Deltaproteobacteria bacterium | reverse complement strand
GCTGGCGGCGGGGGATAGATATCAGGCAATACGGCAGCGGCAATGTCGGCGCCTCCAACATAGTCAGGCTGTCGGCCCGATGGCTGGCCATCGTGGTCATTATCGTTGATATCGGCAAGGGTATATTAATGGTTTGGGCGGCTCAAGCCGCCGGCCTGACTATCGCCCAGCAGGTAGCGGTAGGTCTGGCCACCATTATCGGCCATAACTGGCCGGTATTTCTACGCTTCAGCGGCGGCCGGGGAGTTTTAACCACGATGGGCGTCGCCTTTTTTCTGCCTCTGGCCAACGGCCCGCTGGTGCCCTGGCCACTGATTATCGCTCTCGCCCTGGCTGCAATCTTTATCTTCATCCTCCACAACCTGCCCATAGGCACCGTAGCCGGCATGGCCGTCCTGCCTCTGGTCAGCTGGATAGCCGGTGAGCCGCTGGCGCTGCCCCTGGGCTTTTTAGCCATGCTTTTATTGATGGTTATCCGGCGGCTGACGGCGCCCAGAACCTCGCTTACCGCCTCGGTATCCACCGGGGAGCTGTTAATTAACCGTCTGCTTCTTGACCGCGACATAAGGGACAAGGAAGCCTGGATATACCGCCAGCCGGCCCAGCCCGCCGAAAAAGAGGAGAAGGAGTAACCCTAGAATGAACTGCGCCTACCATCCTGATGTCGAGACCAACCTGAGGTGCGGCAAGTGCGATAAGCCGATATGCCCCAAATGCATGGTGCAGACACCGGTGGGCGCTAGGTGCCGCGATTGCGCCGGGCTGGATAAACTGCCCACCTTCAGCGTTTCCACCAGGTACTACCTGATAGCCACCGGGACGGCGCTGGGCATGGCTATCGCCTGCGGGGCCGCCTGGGGATTAATTGAGTGGCTGGTGCCCATATTTTCCCTTAATCTGCTGCTGGCGCCGGCGGCGGGCTATGCTATCGGGGAGGTGGTCAGCGTTTCGGTCAACCGCAAGCGGGGCACGGGACTGGCCGTGGTCGGCGGCATCGCCGTCGCCGTAAGCTACGCCGTCACCTTTTTCTTCCCTGGTGCGCTGCCTTTTGGCTTATTTAGTATAATTTATCATATAATAGCGGTGGCTCTGGGTATCTTTATCGCCGTAACCCGGTTACGCTAGAAATTTTTTAAGTCCGGTTGGATCTAGATAGGAGATATTATGTCAGCGGATATCTTTATGCCAGGAACGCCTCTCTTTTACGCACTGTTCTGGGGAGTATTCTTAATCACCCTCGGGTTGTTCGCCTACCGCCTCAGGCAACTCTGGCAGTACATGTTCCTGGGACAGAAGGAAACCGGCTCGAAAAGCTGGATTAAACAGATACTGGATACGCTAGTCTATGTTTTCAGCCAGCTCTGCCAGCTCAAGAACTTCCGGGTTAAGGACTGGGCGCCGTTGGGTCATGCCCTGATGGTGTGGGGTTTCTTTGTCTCCGTCGTTTTCTACTTCTTCTTCATCATCTTAACTGAGGGCTTTGGCTTGATTGCCATAGAAGAGACCCAGTTTTACTTTTACTCGGTCTGGGTAATGGACTTCATGGCGGTCTTCATTTTCGTAGGTGCCTCCTGGGGTATTATCAGACGCTATATCATCAGACCCGACCGGCTCAAGGGGGAACAGACCACCGAGGCCATGATAATCCTCCTGTCCGTGCTCACCCACCCGGTGACATACGTATTTGAAATAGGTGCCAAGATTACGCTGGGACACCCGCCGGCGGGGCTGGGGCATACCCTTCTGCCCCCGGTGAGCGCCTGGTTCAGTAACCTGTTCACTGTAGGTCCGGGCACCGAGGGCTGGTACCTCGGCTTCCTCTGGGCACACTGGCTTACCGTGGTCTTCGTTCTGGCAATCATCCCTTACACCCGGTACTTACACGTCATCGCCTCCATATTCAACGGCATCCTGCGCAACCAGCCTCGCGGTGTCTTGAAGCCCATCGACCTGGAGACGGCGGAATCCTTCGGCGTCGCTACCATTGACCAGCTTACCTGGAAACAGAACCTGGACCTGTACGCCTGCGTGGTCTGCGGTAACTGCCAGGAGCTTTGTCCGGCTACCATCAGCGGCAAACAGCTTAACCCAAAGAAGTTGATACAGGACCTGAAGAAACATCTCCTCAAAGTAGGTCCCGAACTGGTGGCGGCTAAAGCCAGGGGTGAACCGGCCCCGGCCAACCCCAATGTTCCTCTGGTAGACAATGTCATCCTGCTGGATGAAATCTGGGCGTGCACTACCTGTGGTGCCTGTGATGTCGTCTGCCCGGTGTGGGTAGACCACATTGACAAAATAGTAGACCTGAGGCGAAACCTGGTGATGGAGCAGTCGTCCATGCCGGAGACAGCCGAGGGGGCGCTGAGGAGCATTGAGGACAGAGGCCACCCCTGGCGGGGGACTACCTTGTCACGGACGGACTGGGCCGAGGGGCTGGATGTCAAGGTCATGGCCGACGACCAGGATATAGACATCCTCTTCTGGGTGGGCTGCAGCTACGCCCTGGAAGAGAGGAGCACTAAAGTATCTCAGGCGATGGCCAAGCTGCTCAAAGCGGCCGGGGTCAACTTCGGCATTCTGGGAACTGAAGAAAGCTGCTGCGGCGAGCCGGCCCGACGCCTGGGCAACGAATACCTCTTCCAGATGCAGGCGGAGAAAAACATTGAAATATTAAAGAACTACGGGGTGAAGCGGATAGTCACCGCCTGCCCCCACGGCTATAACACCATAAAGAACGAATACCCCCAGTTCGGTGGTAATTTTGAGGTAATTCACCACACCGAGCTCATCGCCCAGCTAATAAAAGAGGGCAAGCTCAAGGTTAAAAAGGGCCTGAATGAACTGGTGACCTACCATGACGCCTGCTATCTGGGCCGCTATAATGATATCTACCAGCCGCCGCGCCGGATTATCAAGAGCATCCCCGGTATCAAGATGGTGGAGATGGAGAGGAACCGGAAGCGGAGCTTCTGCTGTGGCGGCGGTGGCGGCCACATGTGGCTGGAGGAGCAAGAGGGCCGCCGCATCAACGAGCTGCGCACCGAGCAGGCGCTGGAAACCAAAGCCCAGACGGTGGTTACCGCCTGTTCCTTCTGCCTGCAGATGTTCGACGACGGGATTAAGGCCAAAGAGGCCGAGGAACAGCTCAAGGTTATGGATATCGCCGAACTGCTAGCCGCCCAGATAGAAGAATAAAAGCCCGGAGGGAAGGAAAATGGCCGAAAACTATAAGGTTCGGATTAAAGTATTAAGCCAGAAGGGGCACTGTGCCGCAGGGCATAAGGTTGGCGACCAATGGGTAGTTGATGAAAAAACGCCGGAAGGTTTATGCATCTTCGCCTTCGGTTCTCTGCTTCCCACCCTGCCAGTCCTGATGTTCGGCGGCTCGTTCCCCTGGGAAAAAGACCCCGATGTGACCACGGTGGCCTGCCCCGATGCCCAAAACCCGGTGGTCTTTGAGCTTCGCCGCCAGCCCGACTAACGTTTAAGCCTGCCCGTATTGCTGGCGGAGCTTGCGCCGCAGAATTTTGCCGGTGGTGGTCTTGGGCAGCTCCCCGGTGACCAGAACTATTGATGTAGGCCGCTTGAAGCCGGCCAGGCGGGGACGGCTAAAATCGATAATCTCCTGTTCGCTGGCGGTCTCCCCCTTTTTGAGCCTGACTATAGCCCTTACCTGCTGGCCCCACTCCTCATCTTTAACGCCAATCACCGCCGCCTCTTCTATCTTGGGGTGAGTAGAAAGGACGCTCTCCACCTCGTCGGGGCCGATGTTCTCCCCACCCCTGACGATGACATCGTCACCCCTTCCGGTAAGATAGATATAGCCCTCTTCATCTTTGTAGCCCAGGTCGCCGGTGCGGTACCAGCCGTCGGCGGTAAAGGCCTTCTCCGTCCTCTCCTCATCCTTCCAGTAGCCCTTCATTATTCTCGGCCCCCGCACCACGATCTCGCCTATCTGCCCGTCGGGCAATTCTTTCCCTTTTTCGTCCCTGACCTGAATTTCGACATCTTCCAGGGGCAGGCCGATGGAGGTCGCCAGCCTCTTTAATTTCTTCTCCCTCTCCGCCTCGGTCTCCCGGCCGGTGATTACCTGGTCTTCGGCTCTTAAGGCAGCGATGGTGGAAGAGGTCTCGGTACCGCCGAAGGCGTTTATCAGCGCCCGCCCCGGAAAGCGCTCGATGGTCTTCTTTAATACCTCATAGGGACAGGCGGCGGCGCCGTAGGTTATCACCCGCACGCTGGAGAGGTCATATTTGTCGAAGTCGGGGTACTCCACGATGCGCTTGAGCATGGTCGGCACCACCATCACCCGGGTGGCTTTCTCCCGCTGCACCGTCTCGAGCCACTCCTTCTCGTCAAACTGCCGCATCAGGGCGATGGTGCGCCCCCCATAAATACCGGCCATCAGCGCCTGCATCCCGGCCACATGATAGAGGGGCATGACCAGAACGTTAGTTTCCGGCGGCGCTTCCATGTCGGGGGGGTCGACATTGCTCAGCACATAGGAGCTATAGGCATCATGGTCCTGCGGGACTCCCTTGGGAAAGCCGGTGGTGCCGGCGGTAAAGAGGAGCACGGCGATATCCTCATCTTTGAGCTCGGCAAAGGTATTGTCCTCGGCCAAACCCGAGGCGATAAGCTCATCGTAGCTTGACATTCCCTCATACTTGCCGCCGATAACGATAAAATGCTTCACCGAGGGCAGCTGAGAACGCACGCTATTTACCATATCAATATAGCGGCTGCCCACGAAAAGAATTTTGGGCTCGGCTTTATTGACCAGGTAGACTAGCTCGTCCTGCCTGATGCGGAAGTTCAGGGGCACGAAGATACCTCCCACCCTCACCACACCGAAACAGGCCTCGACATATTCATTACAGTTGACCTCAAGGATAGCCGCCCGGTCTCCCTTTTCCAGGCCTGCTCTATTTAGCGAATCGGCCAGGCGGTTTACCCTTTCCTTGAGCTGGGTATAGCTGTAGCGCTTACCTTCAAAAGCGATAGCGGTTCTCTCCGGAACCAGCATGGCTGACAGGTCAAGAAGTTCAGTTATAATCATCGGTCACCTCCG
>JAUWGI010000125.1 GCA_030606505.1 Deltaproteobacteria bacterium | reverse complement strand
GCTTAACCTCGGCTACCCCCGGCCCAACTATCTTATCAATAACCAGCCTCGTATACTGCTGACGATGCCCCGTCTTCTTGCGGTAACGCACCTTGGGCTTATACTTAAAGACGATAACCTTCTTACCTTTGCCTGACCCTTTAGAGGTGGCAACTACCTTTGCCCCATCAACGGTAGGCGTACCGATGGTTACCTGGTCACCGTCAGCGATGAGCAATACCCTATCCAGTTCCACGGTATCACCCTCCGCCGCATCCAGGCGCTCCACATCTATAGTCTGACCAGGGTCTACCCGGTACTGCTTACCCCCGGTCTCAATAATAGCGTAAATCTTCTACCTCCCAAACAGGTTATTGTAGCAATTGCTCTGTCTAGGTGTCAAGCGCCAGCTTCCGCCACAGTTCTCTTACCCTTGCCCCCAGCTCATCAAGGCTACAATCAGTATCAATAATCACGTCAGCTCGCTCGGCTCGCTCCTCCGAGGATAGCTGGGAGCGGACACGAGCCAGGATTTGCTCTTCGGAAATCCCACCCCTTTCTTTCAACCGCTTGAGCACCGTGGCCTCGGGGGCTACGGTAACCCAGACCTCATCTACCTCCTCTGCCAGTGAAGGTCCGCTGGCTTCCAGCAAGAGAGGGACTTCCAGCACTAATAACTTTATTCCCTGCCGCCGATATTCTTTAATCTCAGCCTTCACCCAGGCATGTATCCGGGGGTGCATTATCTCGTTTAGCTGGTCTCGAGCCTGGGGGTTGGCAAAGACTATCTCCCCCAGCTTGTCGCGGTCAATCTCGCCTTGCGGGGTTAGAACCTGCCGACCAAAGGCAGCCACCACTTCCCGCCAAGCCTCAGTATCAGGTTTAAATACCTCGTGCCCAACCTTATCAGTGTCAATAATGACCACCCCCAGCTCCGCCAGGAACTGGGAAACGGTGCTCTTACCACTACCAATGCCGCCGGTAAGACCTATAATCTTCATCCCACCAAGTCTAGCTTTTGACGGCTAGACAGTCAAGGCATTTTTATGATGTAACTATGGGGTGTGATTGGCTCTATTTGAGTGATATAATTAGACAAAGGAGCATTATGCACCAGGCAATGCTCTATAAGAAACTGCCGAATTCCAGGGTGAGGTGCGGCACCTGCCAGTGGCGCTGCAATATAGCTCCAGGCAAGTTTGGCGTCTGCCGTGTCTATCAGAACCGGGACGGCACCCTGTATAACCTGAACTACGCCAAGGCGTCATCGATAGCCGTTGACCCTATTGAAAAGAAACCGCTATTCCACTTCTTCCCCGGTAGCCTGGCTTTCTCTATAGGAGGCTGGGGCTGCAACTTCCACTGCCAGGACTGCCAGAACTGGGAAATCTCCTGCCCGGTGGATAACGAGCCTTGGCTTAATTCCCAGGAAGCTCCGCCTGAGACAGCCGTGGAACTGGCTAAAAGCCACAACTGCCAGGGTATCGCCTGGACATACAACGAGCCCAGTATCTGGTTCGAGTACACCTTTGACTCGGCCAAGCTAGCCAAGCAAAATAACCTTTATACCGTCTACGTGACCAATGGCTACCTCACCCCTGAGGCGCTGGATACCATCGGCCCTTACCTTGATGCCTGGCGGGTTGATATCAAGGGTTTCACCGACTCCCTCTACCAAAAGCTGGCCAAGATAAACCACTGGCGAGGGATACTTGAGGTTGCCAAGCGGGCTAAGGATAAGTGGAATATGCATGTTGAGGTGGTAACCAACATTATACCTACCATGAACGACGACGATTATCAACTGAATGGAATAGCCAACTGGATAAGGGAGGAACTAGGAGAATTGACCCCCTGGCATGTGACCCGGTTTTACCCCCACCACCATATGGCGGGCTTACCACCAACCCCGGTATCCACCCTGGAGCATGCCTATGAGATTGGCAAAAAGGCCGGACTCAAGTTTGTCTACGCCGGTAATGTTCCCGGACATAGCAGCGAAAGTACCGTCTGCTATAACTGCGGCAATACTATTGTGCACCGCCTCGGCTACCAGACCGATGTAGTCGGGCTGGAGGGTTCAAAATGCAAGTTCTGCGGGGTAGAGCTTAACTTCAGGACAAGCGGCCCGAAGGAGAAGGGGAAATGATAAGGAATGCAGTTGCCGCTGGACGATTTTATCCCGGCTCGGCTTCAGAGATACGGGAAATGATTGAAACTTTGGTTGATAAGACCACGAAAAAAGAGGAGGTAATCGGCCTGCTCATGCCCCACGCCGGATATCCCTACTCAGGGATGGTAGCCGGGGCTACCATCTCCAGAGTCAAATTCAAGGGTACGTTTATCATCATGGGGCCCAGCCACACCGGCGTGGGGAAGCCATTCAGCATTATGACCGAGGGCGTATGGAGAACGCCGCTGGGTGAGGTGGAAATTGACTCGGAAATGGGCAAAAAGCTTTTAGCCAGCTCCGATTACCTGCAGGAGGATGAAACCGCTCATCTCCACGAGCACGCCGTCGAGGTGCAGATTCCGTTTCTGCAGTATTTCAGGCCGGATATCAAGATAGTGCCCATCATCTTGGCCTATGCGCCCGCTGAGACCTATAAAGAAATCGGCAAGGATATAGCTATGGCGATTAAGGAATCGAAGGGAGAGGTGATAATTATTGCTTCAGGTGATATGACCCACTACGA
>JAUWGI010000071.1 GCA_030606505.1 Deltaproteobacteria bacterium | reverse complement strand
TGTACCCTTTGACCAGCCGGTAACGGTGGGCAGCATCTACATAATGAAGCTGATCCACCTCGTCGAGGATAAGGTCCATGCCCGCTCCACCGGACCCTACTCCCTGATTACCCAGCAGCCTCTGGGGGGTAAAGCCCAGTTTGGCGGCCAGCGCTTCGGCGAGATGGAGGTATGGGCACTGGAAGCCTACGGCGCCGCCCACAACCTGCAGGAAATCCTGACCATAAAATCAGACGATGTCACCGGCCGGGCCAAGACCTACGAGGCCATAGTCAAGAACGAGGATATATTACAACCGGGTGTCCCGGAGTCATTCCGTGTCCTGGTCAAAGAGCTGCAGAGCCTGGGGCTGGCCATCGAGGTGATTAACGAAGAAGAAAAGGCGACGCTGACCGAGGAGATTAAAGAAGCCCAACAGCCTGAGGCCGAGCTTGAGGCTGGCGGGGAAGTCGCTGAACTCCCCAAAGCAGAGGTCGAGGTTACCGAAGAAGCGGCTGAACTGCCTAAATTAGAAGTGGAGGCTGAGACCGCAGAAGAAGTCGCTGAGGCCCCTAAAGCTGAGGCCGAAACTGAGACTGCCGAAGAGGTCGCTGAGGCCCCTAAAGCTGAGGCCGAAGCTGAAGCTGCCGGGGAAGTCGCCGAAACCCCTAAAGCTGAGGCCGAGACTACAGAAGAAGTCGCTGAGGCCCCTAAAGCTGAGGCCGAAACTAGCGAGGATTCAACTGAGCCAGAGGAAAAGGTAGAAAAAGAAGATGCTTGAGGTTAATGATTTTGATGCTATTCGTATTTCACTGGCCTCTCCGGAACAGATAAGAAGCTGGTCCTACGGAGAGGTAACCAAGCCCGAAACTATTAACTACCGCACCCTGAAGCCGGAGCGGGACGGGCTTTTCTGCGAGCGTATCTTCGGTCCCACCAAGGACTTTGAATGCTACTGCGGCAAGTATAAAAGGATACGCTACAAGGGCATTATCTGCGATAAGTGCGGTGTTGAGGTTGCCCGGGCCAAGGTTAGAAGAGAGCGCATGGGGCACATTGAGCTGGCCTGCCCGGTGAGCCATATCTGGTTCGCCAAGGGGATACCCAGCCGGATGGGACTGCTTCTCGACTTATCCCCCCGGAGCCTGGAGCGGGTGCTATATTTCTCTCACTATATCATTACCTCAATAGATGAGCCGGCGCGCCAGGAAGCCATTGAGCAGCTGAAAGAAAGCAGCTCGCAGCAGGTAGCCGAAAAAGAGAGCGCCCTGGAAGCCAAAGTAGGCGAGATGGAGCAGGCAGAGGCGACGGTAGAGGAGATAAACAAGTTGCGGCAGGGCTTCGCCGAGGAGAAAACCCAGTGCCAGGAGAAGCTGGCCGCCGATATAGAACTGCTCCAGGACCTGCGCAAGTTTGCCCTGCTCACCGAGAACCAGTATCATGAGCTGAAACAGCGATACGGCCAGGTCTTCGAGGCGGGAATGGGCGCCGAGGCCATTCTACAGTTACTAAAAGACCTTAATTTAGATGAAACGCGCAACGGGCTGCTCCAGGAGACCCGCTCCGCCTCCGGTCAGCGCCGCCGCCGGGCGGCCAAACAGCTGCAGGTGGTGGAGGCCTTCCGCCGCAGCGGCAATAAGCCGGAGTGGATGATTCTGACGGTGCTGCCGGTGCTGCCTCCCGACCTGCGGCCCATGGTCCAGCTCGACGGAGGGAGGTTCGCCACCAGCGACCTCAACGACCTCTACCGGCGGGTGATTAACCGCAACAACCGGCTGCGCCACCTGCTGGAAATAGGGGCACCGCAGATTATCATCCGCAACGAGAAGAGAATGCTCCAGGAAGCCGTTGATTCCCTCATCGATAACGGCCGGAGGGGACGGGCGGTCTCAATAAGCGGTAATCATAAGCTGAAGTCGCTATCCGATATGCTGCGGGGTAAGCAGGGACGCTTCCGCCAGAACCTGCTGGGCAAGCGGGTCGATTACAGCGGACGCTCGGTTATCGTGGTCGGTCCCGAGCTTAATCTCAACCAGTGCGGACTGCCCAGAAGGATGGCGGTGGAGCTGTTCAAGCCCTTTATCATGCGCCGCCTGGTGGAGCAGGGGCTGGCCCACAACATCAAGAGCGCCCGCCGGCTGGGGGAGAGAAACAAGCCCGAGGTATTTGCCATACTGGAGGAGGTGGTCAAGGAGCGGCCGGTGCTGCTCAACCGCGCCCCCACCCTGCACCGGCTGAGCATACAGGCCTTTGAGCCGGTGCTCATTGACGGCAGCGCCATCCAGATACACCCACTGGTCTGCTCCGCTTTCAATGCCGATTTCGATGGCGACCAGATGGCAGTTCATATTCCCCTGTCTAAAGCGGCGGTTACCGAAGCCAGGAATGTTATGCTCAGCAACCAGAATATGCTTTTGCCCAGCTCCGGTGAGCCGATAGTAACGCCGACCCTGGATATGGTCCTGGGCTGCTACTACCTGACCATCATCATACCCGGCGCCAGGGGCGAGGGGGCAACCTTCGGTAGCTTTGAAGAAGCCAGGCTGGCCTACGAGCTGGGGCACATCGACCTCAGGGCCGAGATCGAGGCCAGGAAGCAGCAGGAAAACGGCCAGAGGATAAAAACCAGCGTGGGGCGCATCATGTTCAACGATGTCCTGCCCGCCGAACTCGGCTTCTACAATGAGTCCATCGATAAAGCAATCTTAAAGCAGATAGTGACCGACTGCTACCAGCTGCTCAGCGGCGAAGATACCACCAGGGTGGTCGACAGCATTAAACAGCTGGGCTTTCGCTACGCGACCAAATCGGGGACGACCATCGCCATGAGCGATATTCAGGTGCCCTCGAGCAAGCCCAAGCTGCTGGAAGAAGCGGCGGAGAGGATTGCCATTATTGAAAACCAGTATAACAAGGGCTTAATCACCGAGGACGAAAAATACAACAACACCATCGGGATATGGATGGAAACTACCGACCGCATTACCGATATCATCTCCCAGACCCTCGACCGCTACGGCGGCATCTATATGATGGCCACCTCGGGAGCCAAGGGTAACATCTCCCAGATAAGGCAGATGGCCGGCATGAGGGGCCTGATGACCGACCCCGCCGGTAAGATTATCGACTTCCCGATTAAGTCGGGGCTGCGGGAGGGCCTGAGTGTGCTGGAGTATTTTATCTCCACCCACGGCGCCAGAAAGGGGCTGGCCGATACTGCCTTAAGGACTTCGGACAGCGGCTACCTTACCCGGCGCCTGATTGATGTTGCCCAAGATGTTATTACCCGCGAAGAGGACTGCGGCACCACCGAGGGCATGTGGATATCGGAACCAAAGGAAAAGGAGCTGCTGCCGCCGTTTGCCGATCGCATCATCGGCCGGCTGGCCGCCAGCAAAATAGTTAAACCCAAAACCAAGAAGGTCATCATCGTCGACCGCAACGAGGAGATTGACGAGCAGAAGGCCAACGAGATTATCGCCGCCGGCATAACTAAAGTCCATGTCCGCTCACCATTAAGCTGCCGCTCCCGGCACGGCGCCTGCCAGCGCTGCTACGGCCGGGACCTTGCTCGCCGCCATATGATTGACCTTAATACCGCCGTTGGCATTATTGCCGCCCAGAGCATTGGTGAGCCGGGCACCCAGTTGACCCTGCGTACCTTCCATACCGGCGGCGTGGTCGGACTGGATATCACCAGCGGTCTGCCCAGGGTGGAGGAGCTCTTTGAAGCCAGACCGCCCAAGGGTCAGGCCATTATCTCGGAAATAGACGGCGAGGCCGAGGTCATCGAGAGTGATGAGGGTAAAACTATAAGAATCACCAGCGCCGAGATGTACCGCGACGAGTACCCGCTGCCCGCCGGCTGGCAGATTCTGGTGAAAAAGGGACAGTGGGTGGATATCGGCGCCGAGCTGGCCAGCCCACCAACCGAGGCTGAAGATTCAAAGAAGAAAGTAGCCCTGGCCACCGAGGCTAAACCGGTTATCGCCTCGGTCGCCGGTGAGGTAATCATTGAAGACGACAAGCTGTTTATCAACTATATGGAGGAAGAGCAGCAGGAGTACACCGTCCCCGCCAGCTCCCACATACGGGTCCAGAATGGGGAGAAGGTAAAGGCGGGGCAGCGGCTCACCGAAGGCTCCATCAACCCGCAGGATATCCTGCGCATACTGGGCAAAGAGGCCACCCAGCAGTACCTGGTGGACGAGGTACAAAAAGTTTACCGCTCCCAGGGGGTGAATATCAACGATAAACACATCGAGGTTATCGTCCATCGCATGCTGTCCAAAGTTCGCATTGACTCTTCGGGCGATACCGATTTAGTGCCCGGCGAGTTGATTGACATCTTCCGCTACGAGGATATCAACGCTAAAGTACTGGCCGAGGGAGGCGAGCCGACTACCGCCCACGCGGTGCTTATGGGCATCACCAGGGCCTCGCTGAATACCGACAGCTGGCTGGCGGCCGCTTCCTTCCAGGAGACCACCAGGGTGCTCACCGAGGCCGCCGTCAAGGGCGAGATTGACCGGCTGGTGGGGCTTAAAGAAAATGTAATCATCGGCAAGCTGATTCCGGCCTTCTACCCGCTCCCCGAGGAGCCACCGCCACCGCCAACCGAGGAAGGCGAGGAGATGCCGAGCTGGGTAATCGGAGAGGTGCCGAGGGCAGCGGGGGAGGAGATGCTGGGCTTTGCTCCCATCGAGATGCCGGCGCCAGCCGCCGAGGAAATGCCAGCTCCGGCCAGCGAAGAAGCACCAGAATTAACCGCCGAGGAAACGCCAGCTCCGGTAGCCGAAGAAACGCCAGTCACCGGTGAGACGCTGGCTCCGGCCAGCGAAGAGGCGCCGGATTCCA
>JAUWGI010000079.1 GCA_030606505.1 Deltaproteobacteria bacterium | reverse complement strand
TTTAACTTACCATTTGGGATTGTTTTGGGCGGGGAAAAGAGAGTTTAAGAGGGGGCTTTCAGCCCCCTCTCTTTATTGGGCGGGGTAAAAAGGGCTTTAGCCCTACCTTAAGGGCGGCGGGCGGGAAAAGATACAAAACGGGGTGGGGATTAATACTATACGGGGAAGTGTCGGAATTGGCAGACGAGCATGATTTAGGATCATGTGCCGCAAGGCGTGGGGGTTCAAATCCCCCCTTCCCCACCATAAAGGAGATTTACCACCATGAAGATAGCTAAATATACCGATACCCAGCCCAGCGAAGAACTACCCGGCGTATTCAAGCGCGAAGTTATTACCGCCAAAGATGGGGCGCCCAACTTCTGCATGCGGGTCTTTGAGGTCGAGCCTGGCAGCTCCACCCCCGCTCACTCCCACGACTGGGAACACGAGATATTCGTCCTCGCCGGCGAGGGGGTGGTACAGGGAGCAGAAGGCAAGACCCCGATAGGCCAGGGCAGCGTGGTCTTTGTTGCCCCCAACGAGCACCACTGCTTTATCAATAGCGGCGGCGATACCCTCCGCCTCATCTGCCTCATCCCCCTGCAGGGGTAAACTAAAGGGCAGTTAAATATTTTTTACAAAAATAGCCCCAAGGGGTATTGACAAAAAGCAGAATTAGTGGTACCATTTAAGTTTGTTATCATGCCACTTCAAATTTCACCTTATTATGCCTCTTTACCCACCACCAGTTTAACTTTTGGCTAAGTGCTGCATTGGTACAAATTTATTTATCACTTTAATTTTAGAAGTAGGTGAGAGATAGCTTTTATGTTGCCAGAAAACAGTCAACCAAACGTGCCATTTGTCTCCAGGAAATCTTACGCCAGGCTGCCCCAGATACTAGAAGTACCCAATCTACTCAAGGTCCAGACCGATTCCTTCCGCTGGTTTCAGGAAGAGGGGCTCAAGCAGCTGTTGGGGGAAATATCCCCCATTGAGGACTTTACCGGTAACCGACTTTCGCTCAGCTTCATCGACTACGAGTTCCGCGAGCCCCACCACACCGAGTACGAGTGCCGGCAGAAAGACCTGACCTACGCCGCTCCTCTCTATGTCAGGACACAGTTGCTGGTCAAGGAAACCGGGGAAATCAAGGAACAGGAGCTGTTCTTCGGTGACATCCCCCTGATGACGGCCAAAGGCACCTTTATTACCAGCGGCGCCGAAAGAGTGGCCGTCAGCCAGCTGCTGCGCTCGCCGGGTGTCTATCTCTCCGTGGAAGAAGACGCCACCAGCGGCCGCCCGCTGTGCCATGCCAAGCTAATCCCCATACGCGGGGCCTGGCTGGAGTTTGAGACCAGCAACCGGGATGTCATCTCAGCCAAGATTGACGGCAAGCGCAAGATTCCCATCTCTACCCTGCTGCTGGCTATCGGCTACAGCGGTGAAGAGCAGGTGCTTGAGCTGTTCAGCCAGGAAGATAACAACCCCGACCACCAGTATATCAAGGCCACCGTGGAGCGCGAGCCCCTGGTCAAGGACGAGCCGGAGGCACTGCTTGACATCTACCGCAAGCTGCGCCCCGGAGACCCGCCTAACATCGATAACGCCCGCAAGCTGGTCAAGAACCTGTTCTTTGACCCCATGCGCTATGATCTGGGGGATGTGGGGCGGTATAAGCTCAATAAGCGGCTGGGGCTTGATATTCCGGCTAGCCAGCGGGCGCTGACCAAGGAAGACCTTGTCGAGATAGTAAGACACATCATCCTGATTAATAACGGCAACGATACCCCCGATGACGTTGACCACCTGGGCAACCGCCGGGTGCGCACCGTCGGCGAATTGATTCAAAACCAGTTCCGCATCGGGCTGCTGCGCCTGGAGCGGGTGGTCAGGGAACGGATGAGTATCTTAAGCGCCGATGTAATCAGCCCCAGCATTCTGGTCAATATCCGCCCGGTAATGGCCGCCGTCAGGGAGTTCTTCGGTGGCTCACAGCTCTCCCAGTTCATGGACCAGACCAACCCGCTGGCCGAGCTGACCCACAAGCGGCGCCTTTCGGCCATGGGGCCGGGGGGACTGTCCCGCGAGCGGGCCGGGTTTGAGGTCAGGGATGTCCACTACTCCCACTACGGCCGAATCTGCCCCATCGAGACGCCGGAGGGACCCAATATCGGCCTCATCGGCTCGCTGGCTACCTACGGGCAGATTAACCGTTACGGATTTATCGAGACGCCCTACCGCAAGGTCATCAGCGAGATTGACAATAAATCCAATGAGCTGGTGGGCCGGATAATCAGGGAGGCGGTGGCCGACAAAGAGGGCAAGGCCATAGCCAGAGCCAGAACCACCGTTACCCCTCAGCTTGCCGCCAAACTCTCTAAATTACCCAAAACTAAAATAAAAGTAGCGCCCTTTGTCTCCAGCGAGGTCAACTACCTATCAGCCGACAAAGAAGACAATTATATTATTGCCCAGGCTAATGCCCGGCTCGACCCCAATAACCAGTTCGCCGATGAGAAGGTTGAGGCCAGATACGCCGAGCGCTACGTGAGAGTGACCCCCGACGAGATTCAATATATGGATGTTTCCCCCAAACAGATAGTCAGCGTGGCCACCTCGTTGATACCCTTCCTGGAACATAACGACGCCAACCGCGCCCTGATGGGCTCCAACATGCAGCGGCAGGCGGTACCACTGCTCCGCCCCGAGGCGCCGGTGGTCGCCACCGGCATGGAAGCCGAAGTCGCCAAGCATAGCGGGCAGGTTATCTTCGCCCGGAACGGCGGGGCGGTCACCTCGGTGACCGGCTCCCAGATTGTGATTACCCGCGATAACGGCGATAGGGACATCTACCCGCTGATGAAATTCGTCCGCACCAACCAGGGGACCTGCATCAGCCAGAAAGCGATAGTAAGCAGGGGCAACCGTGTGGAGCCGGGGCAGGTACTGGTCGACAGCTCGTCTACCGAATACGGCGAGCTGGCTCTGGGGCAGAACGTAATCTGCGCCTTTATGAGCTGGGAAGGCTATAACTTTGAGGACGCCATTATCATCTCTAACCGCCTGGTGGAGCAGGACAAGTTCGCCTCCATTCACATCGAGAAGCACGAGATAGAAGCCCGCGACACCAAGCTGGGACCGGAGGAGATTACCCGCGATATACCCAACGTCGGCGAGGAAAGCCTGCGCGAGCTGGACGACGAAGGCATCGTCCGCATCGGCGCCGAGGTCAGCTCGGACGACATACTGGTGGGCAAGATTACCCCCAAGGGGGAGACCGAGCTGTCCGCCGAGGAGAAACTGCTTCGAGCTATCTTCGGTGAGAAAGCCCGCGAGGTTAAAGACACCTCGCTGCGGGTGCCTCACGGCGAGTGGGGCAAGATAATTAATGTCCGCGTCTTCTCCCGTGAGAACGGTGACGACCTGCCCGCCGGCGTTAACCAGTGGGTGCAGGTCTGGATTGCCCAGAAGCGAAGAGTTTCGGTGGGTGATAAGCTGGCCGGACGGCACGGTAACAAGGGAGTTATCTCCCTGATAGCTCCGGCCGAGGATATGCCCTTCCTCCCAGACGGCACGCCGGTAGATATTATCCTTAACCCCATAGGCGTGCCGTCAAGGATGAACCTGGGGCAGGTCCTGGAAACCCACCTGGGCTGGGCCGCCGAGATGATGGGCATGAAGGTGCTTACTCCCGTCTTTGACGGCGCCAGCGACGTTGCCATCGAAGACGCCCTGGCCAGAGCCTGGATAGCCCGAAAAGCGGGCGCCATCGACTTTGACCCCAGTAACGACCACCCTACCCTGCAGCCAGAGAAGGCCAAGGCCTGGCTGGAGAGCCAGGGCTACGATGGGGAAAAGGTTTTCAGCGATGACCACCCCGGTGAGGCCAAAGAAGCCTGCCTGCGCCTCTGGCTGGAAGAGCTGGGCGTAGCCAGCCAGAAACTAGACCGGGAGAAGCTGGAACAGGCAGTGGAGAAGATAAGGCTGGAAAAGAAACAGGTGCCGCCTGTGGTGGGCAAGGTTGTCCTCCGCGACGGAAGAGGCGGTCAGCCCTTTGACCAGCCGGTAACGGTGGGCAGTATCTACATAATGAAGCTGATCCACCTCGTCGAGGATAAGGTCCATGCCCGCTCCACCGGACCCTACTCCCTGATTACCCAGCAGCCTCTGGGGGGTAAAGCCCAGTTTGGCGGTCAGCGCTTCGGCGAGATGGAGGTATGGGCGCTGGAAGCCTACGGCGCCGCCCACAACCTGCAGGAAATCCTGACCATAAAATCAGACGATGTCACCGGCCGGGCCAAGACCTACGAGGCCATAGTCAAGAACGAG
>JAUWGI010000090.1 GCA_030606505.1 Deltaproteobacteria bacterium | reverse complement strand
AGAGATAATCGGCGGTAAAGAGCTCTTCGTAGAAAGCATCGAGGTGGAATAGATGGAAATCAAGGTGGTTAAAGATATCCTGGGGGCTAACGACCGGATAGCCCAGAAGAACCGGCAGCTTTTTGACAGCAACAAGGTCTTTGTGGTCAATGTGATGGCCTCGCCGGGGGCGGGCAAGACCAGCGTCATCATGGAGACTATCAAGCAGCTCAAGGGGAAAACCAGGGTGGGCGTGGTCGAGGGCGATATCAGCTCCAGCCTGGATGCCGAAGCCATAAGCAAAGAGGATGTGCCCGTAGTCCAGATAAATACCGGCGGGGAATGCCACCTCGACGCCAATATGACTGCTACCGCTCTGGGCGATTTGCCCTTGAAGGATATTGAACTATTGCTTATCGAGAACGTGGGCAACCTGGTCTGCCCCGCTGAGTTTGCCCTCGGTGAAAATATAAAGGTCTTAATCGCCAGCACCCCAGAAGGCGACGACAAGCCGTTCAAGTACCCCCTGATGTTCCACGAGGCCGACGCCGTGCTCATCAACAAGGTTGACCTGCTGCCCTACCTGAGATTTGATGTTGACGCCTTTTCCAAGACCATCCAGGGGATAAACCGGAAGGTAAAAATCTTCCCCGTCTCCTGCACCACCGGCCAGGGGATTGAGGAGTGGGTCTCCTGGCTGCTGGGCCAGATGGGTAAAGAATAAATATACCCCCAGGGGGTATATTTTGCTTAAATTGACAACGACCAGCCAAATTTGGTAAATTGTATCATCGCTGTGTCTTTTCCATTGACTATATATCGCTAAATTACCGCCTGAGGGTCGTGACTTTGGCTCTCCTGCCCCTCTCCCCTGAAGGCCCCAGCGCAATCTGCCAGTAGAGGAGGTTAAAGACGTGACTGTGAAATCGAAGCTCCGGGAGATAGTAGGGCCGGAGAATTTCTCCGACGACCCTGAAGTCCTCAACAAATATTCTAAAGATTTCAGCCTGGCGCCGGCCGGGGTGCCTAACTACGTGGTCAAGCCCAAAACGGCCGAAGAGGTGCAGAAGGTTATCCAGCTGGCTAACAAAAACCGGCTGCCGGTGGTGCCGGTAAGCTCATCGGTGCACTTTAACGGGGCGGCCATCCCCAAGCAGGGCGGTGTCATCGCCGACCTGACCCGGATGAACCGCATCCTGGAGGTTGACGAGGTTAACCGGCGGGTGCGGATGGAGGTGGGGGTGACCTGGGAGAAAGCCGCCAGGGAGCTGGCCAAGAAGGGCTACCGGCTGATGATGCCGCTGTCACCCCACCCCATGCGCTCGGCGGTTATCGACCACCTGGAGAGGGAGGTCATCACCAACACCGTCTATGACTACGGGGAGCCGCTGCAGAGCATGGAGGTGGTCTGGCCTACCGGCGAGATTTTCCGCACCGGCTCGGCCAGCGTCGCCGGCTATCCCGATTCACCCTCCAAGGGGGCCAACCCCTCGGGGCCGGGACTGGACTTTTACCGCTTTCTCCAGGGCGCTCAGGGGACGATGGGAATAGTGACCTGGGCTAACCTTAAGATTGAGTACCTGCCCCAGGTTGACCGGGTGTTGTTCGCTCCGGTGGAAGACCTGGGCTATACTATCGATTTCCTGCACCGGGTGCTGAAATTACGGATAGGCCAGGAGTGCCTGCTGCTGGATAACACCGACCTGGCGGCTCTGGCCGCCGAGAACTGGCCCGAGGACTTTGAGGAGCTGCGGGCGACCCTGCCCCCCTGGACCCTCATTCTGGTTATCAGCGGTATGGCGAGGCGTCCTGAAGAGAAGCTTAAATATGAAGAAAATATGCTTAAAGATATCATCAAGAACGAGTTCTCCGAAATTCAGCTCGGACAGGACCTGCCCGGTTTCCCCGGTATGGGGCGGAAGCTCATAACCTCGCTGCGCCAGCCCTGGCCCAGGAAAACGCCCTACTGGAAGCACCGCTACCTGGGGGGCTGCCAGAGCCTTTTCTTCATCACCCGGCCGGGTATGGCACCCCAGTTCGTCGATTTGATGGAGGAGGTGGCCGCCCAGTACGGCTACCCCGTCGACGACATCGGTAGCTATATCCAGCCCATCGAGCACAACCGTGCCTGCCAGATGCAGTTCGACTTCTTCTATGACCCCACCAGCGAGGTTGACATGGAGCTGGTCCGCAGCCTGTACCGCGACGTCAGCAGCGTATTAGCCAGCGAAGGCGCCCTCTTTACCCGACCCTACGGCGAGCTGGCTAATCTGGTATATGAGAGCGCCGCCGGCTACGCCACCGCCCTGAGAAGATTGAAGAAAGTATTCGACCCCAACAACATCATGAACCCCGGGACTTTGTGTTACTAGGGAGGATAAAGATGCTCAAAGGCAAAGTGAGTCTGGATGTAACCAACTTAGATAATTTTGAATACGATATGAGCAAGTGCATCAAGTGCAAGGGGTGCTACTGGGTGGACCATATCTATATGCCCGGAGTAAATTTCAGCACCCGGTGCCCCAGCGCCACCCGCTATATATTCGATTCCTACGGCGCCTACGGCAAGATGAGAATCGGGCTGGCCATGCTCGAGGGGAGGATGGAGTATTCCGACGAATTGCTCAAGACGCTTTACGCCTGCACCCTCTGCGGCGCCTGCGACGTCGGCTGCAAGCGCAACCTCGACCTGGAGATAGAGCTTTCCCTGGAGGCGCTGAGGATAAAGGCGGTTAAAGACGGCAAGGGGCCCATGCCCGAACATAAGAAAGTGGCCCAGAAGATAATCACCAAGCACAACCGCTTCGGCTCCCCGCACCAGAACCGCAACAAGTGGCTCACCAAAGACATAAAGGTGGCGGCCAAGGCTGATGTGCTCTATTTCGTCGGTTGTTCGGCGGCCTACGCCAACCCCGAAATCGCCCGGGCCACCGCCAAGATACTGAATGCCGCCGGCACCCCGTTTATGCTCATGCCCGACGAGTGGTGCTGCGGCAATATGCTCTATTCGGTGGGGATGATAGACGAGGCGCGGGAGCTGGCCAGGCGCAATGTCGAGGCGGTAAGAAAAAGCGGCGCCAAGACCCTGCTGCTCAGCTGCGCCGAGGGCTACCGCACGTGGAAGGTGGACTACCCCAAGATGCTTAATATATCTACCGACGATTTGGGCTTTAAGGTGGTGCACCTGACCGAGATGGTCGACGAGCTAATCAAGCAAGAGGCGCTGAAGCTGACCAGGCGGATTGATATGCGCCTGACCTACCACGATTCCTGCAGCCTGAGCCGCCTGAGCGATCCCTGGACTCCCTGGAAGGGGGAGCGGGGGAAGTGGGGCATGGTCAGCCCCGGACTGGAGCGCCGGCGCGGCAACAACGGCGTTTACCAGCCGCCGAGGGATATCCTGAAGGCTATCCCCGGCGTGGAGCTGGTGGAGATGATACGGATGAAGGAGAACGCCTTCTGCTGCGGGGCGGGGCGGGGCACTCAGGAAGCCTTCCCCGACTTTGCCGCCTGGGCCGCCGAGCAGAGGCTCTTCGAGGCTAGGACGGTGGGCGCTGAGGCCATCGTTGCTACCTGTCCCTGGTGCAAGGATAATTTCACCAGGGTTGCCAAGCAGAACGGCGAAGATTTGAAAATATACGATATTTCCGAGCTTATCCTGGCTTCAATCGAAGGCTAGGCTTGTGGAGGTAAGTTATGGCTATATCTAAGGAAGTATATAAAGTCCTGGAGGCTATCGTCGGTGAGGAGTATATCTCGTCCGACCCGGTGGTCTGCGAGGGTTACCGGTCTGGACCCAGTGGATATGAGGCCGGCTTAGGCTACGAGCGGGTAATGACCAAGATACCGGGCTGCGTTATCCTGCCCCTGACCACCGAGGA